>JAGVJZ010000053.1 GCA_020050845.1 Gammaproteobacteria bacterium | reverse complement strand
TCAAGAATTACTACGTGCTAGCGTCGAAGATATCGCTAAGGTTTCAGGAATCAGTCAAAATTTAGCTCAAAAAATATATGATAGTTTGCATGATGAAATGTAAATAGACTATATTATTTCGTCTATTCTAATCTACGTTGTCTTCGGGCGACGTGAAGTGTTTGAAATGAGTCACTTTGAATGATAAACATACCTAATCTCCTCACCATACTACGCCTACTCCTCGTCCCAGTGGTCGTCGTCTTGTATTACTTGCCGGTTAGTTGGGCGCATGTGAGTGCTGCTATTTTATTTACCTTAGCGGCCATTACCGACTGGCTGGATGGTTATCTGGCACGCAATCTAAAACAGACGACCGCGTTTGGTGCTTTTCTGGATCCGGTTGCCGATAAGTTAATGGTTGCGGTGGCGTTGGTTTTAGTTGTTGGAGAATTACGGTTACCTTTTTTAGCAATTCCAGCAGCGATTATCGTCGGTCGAGAAATTGTGGTGTCGGCGCTACGTGAATGGATGGCGGAGATAGGCAAACGTACTAGCTTAGCGGTGAACATGGTTGCCAAAATCAAAACTACCGTTCAAATGTCTGCATTAATTTTATTATTACTCTATCGGCCAGGAGATAGTCTAATCCTGCAATATTTAGGGAGTTTCCTGCTTTATATTGCCGCTATATTGACCTTATGGTCGATGATCATGTACCTAAAAATAGCTTGGCCAGACTTGACTTTATCTTCTGAAAAGGAATAATACACAACATCGTAAGCGGGAATAGCTCAGTTGGTAGAGCACAACCTTGCCAAGGTTGGGGTCGCGAGTTCGAGTCTCGTTTCCCGCTCCATTCGATCCTCTCTAACTATTGGTTATGAGGGGATTTTTTTATCTAGGACTTAAATTCGGCAGTTGAAGCTGGACTCTGTTTCAACTCCCCAATTTAAGTTGTAATTGCTGTCAATTACAAACAATTGAGTTTGGCTGGGTGGCAGAGTGGTTATGCAGCGGCCTGCAAAGCCGTGGACGCCGGTTCGATTCCGACCCCAGCCTCCATATTACCTGCCAATTTCCTGATTCAAACTTCCTAAGAAGTAAGTTGTGAAGCCCGGGTGGCGAAATAGGTAGACGCAAGGGACTTAAAATCCCTCGGGACTAAATCCCGTGCCGGTTCGAGTCCGGCCCCGGGCACCATTAGCATTATGCTAACCTAACATGTGAATAATGAATGTATAAGTTTCTCCCTCTGTATATTGGCCTACGTTATATCCGCGCGAAAAGACGCAATCAGTTCATTTCTTTTATTTCCTTAGTTTCGATGTTAGGTATCGCGTTAGGCGTGATGGTTCTAATTACCGTTTTGTCGGTCATGAATGGTTTTGATCATGAGATCAGCGATCGAATTTTTAATATGTCACAACAGGTGACCGTCACTAATTTTGATCAGGTAGTTGGCGATTGGCAAAATTTAAAACAAAAAGTCAGTCAGCAAACCGATGTGACTGGCGTAGCACCTTTTGTTAGGGGCCAAGCAATGCTGGCTAATGCAGGTGTTGCCAAACCAGTCATCTTGACAGGCATTTTGCCAAATGAAGAGCAGCAGGTGTCGCAGATTGCGACCAAAATGACTCATGGTGACTACGACAGCCTTCAACCTGGAAAATTTGACATTATTATGGGTGAAGCATTAGCGGAAAGCCTCGGCTTAAGTTTGGGCGATAAAGTCACCGTCCTAACAACAGATGTCAATGTCTCTCCTGTTGGAGTTGTGCCGCAGTATAAACGTTTTACTTTAACGGGATTATTCAAGGTCGGGGGTGGTTTTCAGTTTGATGAAACAGCTGCATTTATCGAAATGCATGATGCCCAGAAATTATTTAAGTTACAAAACAACGTCAGTGGCTTAAGAGTGAAAGTCACTGATTTGTATGTCGCACCTAAAGTCACTGACGAATTACAGCAGGCACTTCCCCAGAATTATATTGGCAATTGGACCAATGAATTTGGTGTTTATTTCAAAGCGATCAAAATGGAGAAATCGATGATGTTTTGCATCTTGATTTTAATTATTGCGATTGCTGCATTCAATTTAGTTTCTACGTTAGTGATGGTGGTCACAGATAAGCAATCAGAAATCGCTATTTTAAGAACCTTAGGAGCCAGTCCTTCTTCTATAATGGCTATTTTTATGGTGCAAGGTTGTATCGTTGGTGTCGTTGGAACTATTTTAGGGGTGCTAGGTGGTATTGTATTGGCAATGAATGCCCCCAATATTGTTGCTGGAATTCAGCACTTACTACACACGAATCTGATCTCATCCTCAGTGTACTTTATTGACTATTTACCATCTCGACTGGAATGGAAAGATGTGCTTCAAATTTCAGTAGTGTCATTTTTCTTAAGTTTATTAGCGACGTTATATCCTGCATGGCAAGCATCCAGAACGCAACCTGCTGAGGCATTACGTTATGAATGATAGCAAAATGCCGGCACAATCCGCTCCTGTTTTAGAATGTCGTGATATTAAGAAAGTCTTTAATGACGGCCAATTAAATGTTGAAGTATTACGTGGTGCCAACTTAGCTGTAAAGCCTAGCGAAATGATTGGAATACTAGGCGTTTCTGGTGCGGGGAAGAGTACGTTCTTGCATATTTTGGGTGGTCTTGATAAGCCTAGTAGTGGTGAAGTCCTGGTAGCTGGTCAAAATGTTAATGAGTTATCGACTGTCAAAAAAGGTTTGTTGAGGAATCAGTACTTAGGGTTTATTTATCAATTTCACCATTTGCTTGCAGAATTTAATGCTGTTGAAAATGTTTCGATGCCACTTCTGATTCGAGGTCTATCCCAAAAGGACGCAAAAGAAAAAGCACGTGCCATATTAGAAAAAGTAGGCCTTGGGAATAGACAACAGCATCGTATTGGCGAATTATCAGGTGGCGAGCGGCAACGAGTTGCGATTGGTCGTGCCTTAGTGACCAACCCAGTTTGTGTGTTAGCTGACGAACCCACTGGTAATCTAGATAAAAAAACCGCAAGACAAGTCTTTGAATTGATGCTGGAACTAAACCAATCGCTCAAAACGAGCTTCGTGATCGTTACGCATGATTTATCTTTTGCTGAGAAGATGGATCGGACTATGGCGTTAGAGAACGGTACTTTAGTTAATTCTGATTAAATAAAATATCTCCTTACTCCACATTTACGCGCCTGGGCCCGAAAAAGAATTCGGGCTCGGGCACGCCGCATACGTTTATACACAACTCCAGGAATCGTCGTCCTTGGCCGCAAAGTAGCATACAAAAACGTAGAACTATCCAGCCAAGGATCCAGTACATAAACTTGAAGTGACTCCTGAAATAGCACCATTTTCATAAGATTGGCGCTAGATCCCTCGCATGCAAGTACTTCGCATTCTATAAGTGATTAGCGGCGAGGGACGACGACCTAATTTGTGTATAAAGATATGCACGCACGCTGGCACGGGCACGTAAGGACTAACCCTAAAAATCCTGTATAGTTTTATCCCCTCTAAGCAGTTATCTTCCTAAATAAAATCTGGTAGATAACATGCCTCAAACTATCATCTTATTTTTTCTCGGCATGTTAATCGGAAAAGAGTTTCCTAACTTACCTAATCCAGTTTATAGCGCATTTAGTTTAGTCTTAAGCATTGCCATACTATTTTTGCCAATAAAATGGTTAAGAAGCTGCTCAATCTCATTAGCAGGTTGTTCCTGGTTTCTGCTATACGCTGGATTAACTCTGACTGTTCTTCCTGCCCAATTAGAAAATAAACCATTAGTGGTGAAAGGTTTTATTAAAACGATGCCCTGCATTAAAAACAAAATAACTACCTTTGTGTTTGAAACTACTCAAATAGAAGAAAAAAGTTGTCGATTTAATTT
>JAGVJZ010000014.1 GCA_020050845.1 Gammaproteobacteria bacterium | reverse complement strand
TCCTTTCTTATCCTATTATTTTCGAAATTGAGAGAAGGCAAGTGAGTGTTGTTAGCCAAAACAATAGCTTCAGCGTCTCCAAACACGTTATCGTTGAGGAAGAGAGAAGTTAAGTGAGGATGATTAGCTAAAGCTATAGCCCAATCAGCTCTAATTCTGGTGTAACCGACATCGAGAGTCTGGAGATGGGTATGGGTTGCAAGGTGAGCAATTAAGACCCCAACGTTTGAAGCATTGAATTGATACCGCCTTAAGTCAAGTTTAGTTAGTCTGGTGTTATTGCTTTGAATTTGTACTAATATCTCTGAATTTATCTTTGTCATAATAATGGTGACCATCGAATTTTAAGTGTCTCTATTTTTGCTATATATTATCCATAATTAAATTCTATTTGCCAATAAATTACATCTGCCATTAATTTAAGCCAAGGCTCTCAACTTTAGGCCTTGTTAGATATAGTAAGAGAGTGTTTTAAGGGCTAAATTTAGATTTGTTCTTTAATACTTTTGTCGAAACGAGAGTAATCCATGAATTTTTGTACGAAAAATATTGTAATCGGCGTCACTGGCAGCATTGCAGCCTATAAAACCCCAGAATTAGTACGGCTGCTTAAAGCGAAAGGCGTGAATGTTAAAGTAGTCATGACCCAAGACGCCAAGCAGTTTATCACTGAATTGACCTTGCAAGCAGTCAGTGGCTCTCCTGTTCACAGCCAGCTCTTGGATCCAACTACTGAAGCGAGTATGTCCCACATTACCTTAGCGAAATGGGCAGATTTGATTGTGATTGCGCCAGCAACTGCCAACGTCATTGCCAAGTTAAATGTAGGTATAGCCGATGATCTATTGAGCACACTTTATTTGGCTAGTGCCGCTCCAACAGCGCTTGTTCCAGCCATGAACCAGCAAATGTGGCGCCACATTGCTACGCAGCAAAATGTTCAGCAATTAGCGCAACGTGGGGTTGTGTTCTGGGGCCCTGATGAAGGGTTGCAGGCTTGTGGTGATGATGGTCCTGGAAGAATGATAGAGCCTAGCCAAATAATGGAAAAGATCACCAGTCATTTTGCGCCTAAGCTGTTACAAGGTAAGAAAATAGTGATTACGGCTGGGCCCACCCGTGAACGCCTTGATCCAGTTAGATATATCAGCAATTTCAGTTCTGGCAAGATGGGTTATGCGCTTGCCCAATCTGCGAGGGATTTGGGAGCGCAAGTCGTACTGATCTCCGGACCGACGCAATTAAAACCGCCTGGCAATGTTAAAACTATTGCAGTTGAATCTGCCAGCGAAATGCATCGAGCTGTTTTCGAGCACTTACCTGATTGTGATGTCTTTATCGGCTGTGCTGCTGTTGCCGATTTCCGTGCTAAGGAGATCGCTACTCAAAAGATAAAAAAAGGTATGCTGACTGACCTTAAACTTGAAAAGAATATTGATATTCTTCAAGAAATTGGCAAACGGCAAGACAAACCTTTCCTAGTTGGTTTTGCCGCAGAGTCTGAAAATCTTATTGAGAATGCGAAGGCTAAGTTGCTGCAAAAGAATTTGGATATGGTTGTTGCTAATGACATTAGCGAGGATGATTCTGGCTTCAATAGTGATTTTAATTGTGTTTCTGTCATAACAGCCACGAAACAAATGGATTTTGAATTAATGCCGAAGCGAGATCTATCTGAGGCGTTGATGCAATTAATTTACCAACAACTTCAAAAGTAGTCTGATTCTCTACCGACCTTCACACATAGGCGTCAACTTAAGGAAAATTGTTGTTGCTTTGATGTTAATCAGTCTTATTTGTCTTCCATTCCTTTGTCTTTCCCGCGAAAGCGGGAATCCATGCTTCCAGCCACACGTAGCATAGTCGCGGGAAAGACAAAGTAAGAGCAGCCTGATGTGACAAAAATTGCTGCTTAAGTTGACGCCTATGAGCCTTCGCAGGCGTTCATTCAGGCTACAGAATTAACTCGACCATAATGCGCTAAAGGGTATAGCCCAAAGTCCTTTGCCAATTTCTCCTATTAGTTCTCCGGTGTAAAGAGTAATTCCAATGAAGGTTCTATCCTTTGCTAGATTTTCTTTGAACCATCTTAGATGTTTGAAATCATTTTGGCTAATGGCACTTCCGGCTTTTATCTCAATCCCTAATAACGCTAAATCATCTGCTCTTTCAATTAAAAAATCAATTTCGTGTTGTTCTCGATCTCTATAGTGATAAAGCGTATATTCCTCATTGCTTGCATCAATTTGAGATGCAATTTCGTTAAATACGAATGTTTCAATTAGTTTTCCAGACCTATCAGCATCTAATTGAACTTGATCAATATTCCATCTAAGAGTTGAAGCCATTAACCCAGAGTCGTTCATGAAAACCTTTTTTTGTTTACCTACTCTTGCATAGTCTGTATGTGTCCAAGGATGTATTGTTTCGATTACATACAATGTTTCTAATGCATTGATATAGCTTTCTAAGGTAGGTCTACTTATTGATAAACCCGAAGAAATCGCGGATATATCCATAAATTTACCGGACCAAGCCGCAAGTGTATTGACTAAATCTTTCATTGCATTCAATCTGTGTATTTTAGCTATCTGCTGTAAATCCTTATCGAGAAGTGCATTTAGGTAATCTCTATGCCAAATTGTTCTTTCATAAGGCTCTAATTTAACAGCTTCTGGGTATCCTCCTCTAAAAGCACTTTCTATAACTTTTCCCCTGGTATAATTAATCGAGTTTTGAAGAAACTTTTGTTCGAAAGCTTGCTGTATAAAAGTTGGCTTAGAGTTTAAAATTTCGCCTTCAGACAAAGTCCTTAGTCTTAATTTTCGAATTCGTCCTGCAAGTGATTCTTTTGCACTTGGTATTGATGAGATATCTGCTGATCCAGTTAGAACAAACTGTCCAGGTTTTGTATTGTTGTCTACCACCATTTTTATAGCTGATAATAGCTCGGGTACCCTTTGGATTTCATCGATTATTAGCGTGTCTCCCGAATGATTCAGAAAACTATTTGGATCGATTTCTGCTAGGCGCCTAATCGCTATATCGTCTAATGTGCGGTAGTTTTTGCTGCCTACATTTAACTGCTTTGCTAATGTGGTTTTTCCGCATTGTCTGGCACCAGTAATCAGCAATACTCGTCTAGTTTTGAGTGCAGATCTTAAATTATTTAGCTGCCAGCGTTCATAAAATTGGTCCATATGACACCTTTCTGAAACCTATAACTTTAACACAGTAGCCGCGATTTTTAAAGTTTTAACGCCGCTATTTTTAAAATTTATTGGCCGCGATTTTAGAGGTTTTGAGGCCGCGATTTTTAATTATAAGCAAATAGCCTTGAACTAAAAGCCTTAATATGTGAAGTCGTGGCCTTAAAAAAGTGAAATTTAGGAAACCTACATTCCGGATTTCACCTCTTTTTATTCAGAGATCATTAATTAGAAAATATTTCCAAGAAACATAGACAACAGAACAAATTGGTCCCATAATCCGCGCTTGTTTTTTTGTAGGTGCTTCGCCACCCAACACCCAAGGAGTTGTTCGCTTCTTGAGATGATTGAGGGTAAGTTAGATGAATGAAAACCTCATCGAAATTAAAAGTGTCAGTAAGCACTTTCATAATCATCTAGTCTTGGATGATATAAATTTAGAAATCAAAAATGGTGAGTTTCTAACATTACTTGGCCCTTCAGGATGTGGCAAGACTACTTTGTTGCGTCTGCTTGCGGGCTTTGAACAGCCTGAAAAAGGCTCGATCTGGTTACAAGGCAAAAATATAACTAAAACTCCTCCCGAAATCCGCAATGTTAATATGGTTTTCCAAAGCTATGCTTTATTTCCTCATATGACCGTGTATGAAAATGTAGCTTTCGGATTGCGTTGCCAGCGTATGGCTAATGACGTTATTGCAGAAAAAGTTAAAAATGTACTTGATATGGTTAAGCTCAGTAAATTTGCGCAGCGAAAGCCAAGCATTCTGAGTGGTGGTCAACAACAGCGAGTAGCGATAGCACGTGCTGTGGTCAATCAACCGATGTTTTTATTACTCGATGAACCGTTTAGCGCTTTGGATTATAGCTTGCGAAAAAATATGCGCATCGAGTTGAAAGAAATTCAGCGTAGTCTAGGTATTACTTTCGTTTTTGTGACACATGATCAGGAAGAAGCGTTGCAGATGTCAGACCGCATCGTGGTGATGAATCAAGGGATCATCGAGCAAATTGGTCGACCTCGTGATGTCTATGAAGAACCTACCAATCTATTCGTAGCAAAATTTATTGGCGAAGCAAACATTTTCGAAACGGTAGTTTCCAAAAATACTCCTAAACAAGTTGAAGTGTTAATCGAAGGTAAGGTTTTTCAATGTCAAAACAAAAAGCAGTTGCATGAAGGACAAAGTGTTTCAGTGATGTTACGGCCCGAAGATCTTCGTGTTTGGGGTCAGCGCGAAGTGCAAGATAGCAGCGATATGTTGCCAGGCATCGTAGAAAAAGTCATTTACAAAGGGAGTACAGTGGATTTAATTCTACGCTTAGCCAGCAATAAATTGATCTCAGCGAGTGAGTTCTTTGATGAAGATGACGAAAAATTAGAATATGAGGTTGGCGAAAAAGTTTGGATTCATTGGACTTCGGGATGGGAGGTGATTATTCCACATGACGAAGCATAATAACTTCAAAACTTTTTCTCTATCTTTAGTTTGGATCTGGCTCACTCTGTTTGCGTTGTTACCCACTCTCTTAGTGTTGGTAGCAAGTTTCTTACATAAAGATAATATGACTTTAGTGCGCTTACCCTTTACTCTGCAAAATTATACTCACCTTTTTAATACAGCTTATGTCCACATTTTTCTGAAATCTTTCGAATTAGCAGGTTTGAGTACATTCTTCTGTTTGTTAATAGCTTATCCATTTGCTTATGGCATTGCCCAAGTTAAAAAGCAGTATCGCTCTATGTTACTGTTATTAGTGATCATTCCTTTTTGGACGAGTTCCTTGATTCGTACTTATGCCATCCTGGCCATATTGAAATCTAAAGGTCTTTTGAATCAGTTATTATTGTTTCTAGGCATTATTCATCAACCGTTACAACTCTTGTATTCTGATACGGCAGTATTTATTGGTTTAGTTTATGATCTTTTGCCATTCATGATTTTACCTCTCTATACGAACATTGAAAAACTTGACCATACTTTAATTGATGCAGCGCGTGATTTAGGCGCCAATCGATTGACCATATTTTTTAGAGTCATTTTACCGCTTACTAAAGCTGGGATTATAGCGGGTATCATGTTGGTATTTTTGCCTGCGATGACGCTATTTTTTATTCCAGTTATGTTGGGCGGTGCTAAAAGTCTTCTGTTAGGTAATTTAATCCAAAATCAATTCTTAACGCTTAATGACTGGCCAATGGGTGCAGCAACGAGTGTTTGTTTATTGCTCATTGTTGCAATCTTTATAGTGGTCTACTGGAAAAATTCGAAAAATCAAAATCGTCAGGAATTGCTATGAAAATAGCAAAGAACCTTTACCTTTCATTGGTCTATGCTTTTTTATACATTCCGATTTTAGTCGTCGTTATTTATTCTTTTAACAATGCTACCCGCTCTCTAATCTGGCATGGCTTTACTTTAGACTGGTATCGTTATCTTCTTCAAGATCGTGGACTTTTAATTGTTGCTTGGCACTCATTAATCATCGGGATCTGTGCAGCAACGATTGGCAGCATTATTGCTACCATTGCCGCTAGTAGTCTTTATCGTTATAAATTTTTCGGCAAAAAATTATTACATGGTTTGCTATTCATCTTGATTGTCATGCCAGATATTGTGATGGCGACTTCTCTTTTAATGTTATATTCGTTATTTAATATCCCTTTGGGGTTTTGGACTCTATTATTAGCGCATATTACTCTTTGCGTGCCGTTCATTACGATTATCATTTATTCAAGAATGACCTCCTTAAATAAGTTTATTTTTGAAGCAGCAAAAGATCTTGGCGCTAGTGATGCCACTATTTTCAAAAAAATCTTATTGCCATTACTTTGGCCAGGCATTTTGTCAGGTTGGTTGATTGGTTTTACTCTTTCTCTTGATGATGTGATCATCAGTTATTTCGTGACCGGTCCTGGGTTTCAAATCTTACCGTTAAAAATTTATTCATTGGTACGAATGGGAGTCAAACCGGAAATTAATGCCCTGTGTACGATTTTATTACTTTTGACACTGTTAATTGTCATGAGTTCGCAATTTATCTTGAGAAAAAAACAATGAGATTGTTATTGTTAGTATTCATGTTTCTTATGGCTCCTAATGCTGTAGGTAAACAAGTACTCAATGTTTACAACTGGGCAGACTATATGCCCCAATCTGTGATTAAAAAATTTGAGACTGAAACTGGCATTCAAATCAACTACACCGAATATGATAGTAACGAAACTTTATATGCAAAGTTAAAAACTACACCGAAACTAGGTTACGATGTCATTTTTCCAAGCAGTTACTATGTTCAAAGAATGAGCAAAGAAAATATGTTGCTCGCTTTAGATAGAACGAAGCTTTCAAACTTTAAATACCTCAATGCGGCTTTATTGAATCAATCGTTTGATCCAAACAATCGGTTTAGCGTTCCCTATCTTTGGGGAACAATGGGAATAGTCATCAATAAAAAATTTATTTCCCCAGCGCAAGTCACAAGCTTTCGTGATCTTTGGAATCCTCGCTTTAAAAATCAATTGTTATTGTTTGATGATATGCGAGAAGTATTTGCGATTGCGTTACTAAAGTTAGGATATTCAATTAATGATACTAATAAAGAACATATCCATCAGGCCTATTTACAGCTTAAAACACTCTGGCCTAATATAAAATTATTTAGTGTCGAAGCTGAGCAAAATATCTATATCGATGAAGATGCTTATATCGGATTAGGTTTGAATGGCGATATTTTTAATGCTACTTCTGAAAATCCGAATCTTGTCTATATTTATCCAAAAGAAGGCTTTGAACTTTGGATGGATTGTATCGCAATTCCAAATAATGCTCCGCATATCGATGCCGCATTAGCCTTTGTAAACTTTTTAATGAGGCCGGAAATCGCCAAGGAAATTGCCGTTGCTACTGGCTTTTCTACTCCAAACAAGGCGACCGTTCCGTTGTTACCCGCCGCGATGCGAATGAGTCCAATTTTAAATCCAGACACCAAGACCTTACAAAGAGGAGAGTTTCTGGTGGATTTAGGCGATATTAATGCGGTTTATGAAGATTATTGGAATCGTTTGAAAATCGGGGACTGATAATTTATTTATTCATCGTAAGGTAGAACGAAAACTTGGGTTCTGCCTGGCGTTCTGGCGAATTGTTCATTTAGCCACTTGGCATCTTCTGGAAACATTCTCACACAACCGTGGCTCGCATTGAAACCTGGCACTTCATCAGAGCCATGTAGCGCAAAGCCACCTTGAAAGAACATGCAGTAAGGCATAGGAGCCCCACCTTCATTGATTGGAAACTTTCTTGAAATACAGCTTTCGCCACGAATATCGTAGATTTCAAAGCGGCCAATCACTGTTTTACCTGACATATTGATGTCATAGCACCACTTACTTCCGCCCGAAGCAGGCCCCCATTTGATTAAATTCCCTTGGTCATCGTAAGCGCCCCATGCTAGTTGCTTAAGATCCACTGTGATGAGTTTGGTACCAGGAGGGTCGACTTTAAAAGGTAGAGGACAAAGAGCTAGGACATCAACATCCTGAGTATCTGCCATTGCAATAAACATTCCGGGACGAAGTCTAGTATTCATGCGATTTAAGCGTTGAATGATATTGCGCTCTTTTGCATCGGGCCATAATGAGGACCAGGTCTCACCCTTGCGGATTTGGATGCAATCATATTGACCTGATTCGCATAGCTTGGTACTGAAATATTCTGCAGCATAAGCGGAGAATGATGGCAGGAGACAAACAAGCACTATTATTTTAATTATGCGATGATACATACGATTCCAAGATCTATTATTTTTTATGTGCTGCCGGATTAAAATAAAAAAAAATATTGTTTTTTGCAATAGATTAAATCCATTTTCATTAGAAATTTACGTGGCCGGGCACGCGGGCACGGCCACGTAACAGAAGATACTAAGAGCTTGTACATGGCCTCGGGCTTGTTTTCGTATATAATGGCTCTTTTTTGTCAATAGGAGACTCATGTGTTCCAATTCCTAGCAGAGTATGGTTTATTCCTCGCTAAGACTGCGACCATTGTGATCGCTATCATTCTAGTGGTTGCGTTTATTTTCGGTATGGCTTCTAAGGGCAAAGGACCAAAAAATCAATTAAAAATCAAAAAGCTTAATAAGTGCTATGACGAGTACAAAAAAGCGCTTAATTCTGAAATGCTACATAAGAGTCAGATCAAGCAGTTAGCTAAAACGGTTAAGAAAGAGCTAAAATCTGCACTAAAATCGAATGAGACACGCCCGCGAATGTTTGTGTTGTCTTTTAATGGTGATATTCGTGCCTCTGCCACTAGTGCCCTACGCGAAGAGGTGACCGCTATTTTAACGATAGCCAAACCGTCCGATGAAGTCGTAGTACAGATTGAAAGTCCCGGTGGGATTGTGGCTTCTTATGGTTTAGCTGCTTCGCAATTACGAAGGCTAAGAGACCAGCAGATACCACTGACTATTTGTGTTGATAAGGTGGCTGCCAGTGGTGGTTACATGATGGCTTGTGTCGGCGATAAAATTTTGGCTGCACCTTATGCCATTATTGGTTCGATTGGCGTTGTAGCGCAACTACCAAATTTTCATCGGTTATTGAGAAAAAATAATATCGATTTTGAACAAATAATGGCAGGGGAGTATAAACGCACTCTCAGTATGTTTGGCGAAGTCACTGAAAAAGGGCGCGCAAAGGTTCAAGAAGATGTCGATAACGTCCAAGAAATTTTCAAAAATTTTATTCGAGAAAACCGGCCTCAAGTCGATGTCAACCAAGTTGCAACCGGAGAACACTGGCATGGAGTAGATGCTTTGCACTTGAAGTTAGTTGACGAGTTAAAGACCAGTGACGACTATTTGTTACAGGCAAGCAAAACAAAAGACATCTACGAAGTGAACTATCAACAGAAGAAATCTTTGGGGCAAAAGTTGTCCTTCTCAGTACGCAAAGCGCAAGAGTCCTTGTTTAACAACTTTAACACGACCCATTAGTATATTATGCATAGCCATAAGCATGACCACTCTCATAAACACGATTTGACCCAAAATGTCTTAATTGTGGCACTCGTTCTAGCTTTCTTATTTGCAGGCGTTGAAGCTGTAGCAGGGTGGTGGTCACAGTCCTTAGCGTTATTGAGTGATGCAGGACACATGGTATCCGATGCGTTGGCACTGGCTTTGGCGGCATTTGCTGCTTGGGTGTCACGTAAACCTCCCTCACTGCAACATTCTTATGGTCTAGGTCGAGCAGAGATATTAGGCGCGTGGGTCAGTAGTCTATTCATACTGCTAGTGGCGATCTTTGTGGTGGTCGAGGCGATTAGACGGATGCACCAGCCTGCTCCTGTTGCTGGTGGTATGGTCATGATAGTCGCTTTTTTGGGACTGGTAGTGAACATCGTTATTGCGTGGATATTAACTCACGGTGAACAAAGTCTGAATGTTCGGGCGGCCATCATCCACGTCATGGGTGATTTATTGGGTTCCGTGGCAGCCCTGATCTCAGGAGCTGTTATTTATTTCACCAATTGGACGCTGATCGATCCGATTCTTTCTATTTTCATTTCAATCCTGATTGTCATCTCAAGCTTTCGCATCCTTCGGGAATCATTGTTAGTACTGATGGAAGGCGTGCCAGCTCATCTTGATATCAAGCAAGTTGGACAAACCATGGCTGAAATAGACCAAGTTCGATCAATCCATGATTTACATATTTGGACGTTATCTTCAGGAGTCATTGTTTTGACAGCACATGTCGAAATTGATGAATTTAAATCCTGGAATGCTATTTTAAATAACTTGAAAGAATTATTAGCTGATAAGTTTCATATAGAGCATGTGACTTTACAACCCGAAATGCATATTCATACGCTGCATCATATTCCTAAAAAATCGTCATAATCCCATTCTTCAAACGTTCCCGCTATAAGTTTACCCTCATCCCGACCCTTCTCCCGCTTGCGGGAGAAGGGAGTAAAAAGGGTGGGCCAGGTTGCTTATCCCAACATTTAAGAGGATAATTTGAACCTTACATTAAAAGGAATTTACTATGAGTATGGAAAACGTCATAGATCATCAATCATCAATTGATTGGAGCCTCAGCGTCAAGCTTGCTAATAATAATAAAGTTTTAGCCAAAGAACTTTTAGAAATGTTTATGGCAGAATTGCCGAAAGCGAGTGGTAAAATCCACGAAGCTTATGAAGCAAATAATATGAATGAGCTACAAACCCAGGTCCACAAATTGCATGGTGCAGCTTGTTATTGCGGTGTGACTAAACTAAAAGATATTTTGGCGCGTATGGAGTTTACCATCAAAGAAAGGCTATACGATCAGTTTAGTGATAGTTTGATCCAGTTTGATGAAGAAGTGAATAGCATTCTAACTGCCTACAAGTTTGTAAACTATATTTAATTACTTTCTAAAATACTAAGGGGTTGCTGTGCAGCCAGGTGAAAATGTTGATCCAGCCGAAATAGCGAAGTTTTCAAAACTAGCGCAAGAGTGGTGGAATCCATTTGGTAGTTGTAAACCTTTGCACGATATTAATCCCCTTCGAGTAAACTTCATTGAAAAATATACTGCTTTAAAGGACAAAACCGTCTTAGATATTGGTTGTGGCGGTGGTATCTTGACAGAAGCTTTAGCCAGGGCTGGTAGCAAAGTTACTGCGATAGATTTGGCTCATGAAGCCTTAGAGGTGGCAAAAGCACATGCTGCTGAGGAACAGTTGACCATTGATTACCGTGAATGTTCCGCTGAGGATTTAGCGACTGAAATTCCTCACCATTTTGATGTAATCACTTGTATGGAATTGTTAGAACATGTGCCGGATCCCGCTAAAATTGTTCAAGCGGCTGCTAGATTATTAAAGCCAAATGGTCATCTTTTTTTCTCAACGATCAATCGGAATATTAAAGCGTATTTATATGCTGTCGTGGGTGCTGAATACTTACTGAAGCTACTTCCCAAAGGCACTCATGATTATCATAAATTTTTGACTCCCAATGAAATGTTTGAAATGCTACAACCTGAAGGTTTGCAACTTTCGCATATGGCAGGTATCCAGTATCATCCTATTTTAAAGACCTATCGTTTGACATCAGATGTTTCGGTCAACTATCTGCTTCACTGCTATAAAGATGCGCCTACTTAAACCCTTAGCCTCTTAATAAAAATAAGTTAAACAACAAGAATATGGTAATGCACAAAATAAAGACGGTTTTTTTTGATTTAGATGGTACCTTGCTGGACACCGCACCTGATTTGACCTTTGCTTTAAATAAATTATTGGAACAAAAGGGACAGTCCGCCGTCGCAATCGAGCAAGTGCGACGAATAGCTTCTCATGGCTGCCGGGGTATGTTGAATCTTGCCCTTCAAATCGATGAAGATCATCCCGAATACGAGATGAGTAAGGAGCTATTCCTTAATTTTTATCAACAACATCTTTGTGTCAATACTGCGTTGTTTGCAGGTATGGACGTCGTATTAGCGAAGCTTGAATCTCATGGCATTAATTGGGGAGTGGTGACTAATAAGTCTACGGCGCTAGCTGGGCAATTATTAAGTTACTTAGATCTTGCTAGTCGCTGTGTCTGTATAGTCGGTCGGGATTGTGTCACAAAACCTAAACCTCATTCAGAACCCTTGCTGCTAGCATGCCAATTGTCCGGCTGCGTCCCGAGTGAATGCGTTTACATCGGTGATGCTGAAGGGGATATTGTCGCAGCAAAGGAAGCGGGCATGCGTTCGATTGCAGCTTTGTATGGATATTTAAACACCGATTGTTCACCTGAAACGTGGCATGCTGATTACTACATCGATCAACCAAAAGACATTTTAGGTTGGTTAGATAGGCAGTTGAGTTATATCTAAAGACCCTCCACCTGTCCTCTCACGCAATAGCCATTTTCTCCCCTCTCCCGCCTGCGGGAGAGGGCGAGGGTTTTAGATACAATACTAATGATTCAAGCTTTTGGTCACAATCTCATAAACATCATTTGAAAGTTTTGCAACTTTCGAGATGCGTTCCAATTCACCTTTCATTAATTCCTGTCGCTTCGGATCATAAGCACGCCATTTTATTAAAGGCTCGATCATGCGTGCGGCTAGTTGGGGATTGAAAGCATCGATGGTAATTATCTGATCAGCTAAAAAAGCATACGGTATGCCACTTTTATCATGGAATCGCAGATAATTTAATCGAGTAAATGATCCTAAAACAGCGCGTGTTTTATTAGGGTTAGTAATATCAAAAGAAGAATGTTGCATCAGTGCTTTGATATTTTCAAAGGTGTTTGGTAATGAGGAGATTGCTTGCAACGAGAACCATTTGTCTATTAATAGGTTTTCTTTTTGCCAACGAGAATAAAAATCTGTAAAAATTTGTTCTCTTTCTGGAATGTCTAAATGAGTGAGAGATGCGAGTACAGCAATCCGATCAGTCAAATTGTTACTATCACGATATTGCTTGATCGCTAAATCAATGACATCTTGCTCGTTCAGAAGCATCAAATAGGCTAGGCAAAGATTTTTCAATCGTCGTTTACCCATGGCAGCTTTATCTAGACTGAATTCCTTGGTGTTATTGAGGTGATAACGGTCAATAAGATCGTTTTGTAATGCTTTCGCGAGTTGAATGCGCACATCCTGTCTTACCCGATAAATCGCTTCAATATCCGCTTGTGGCATTAATTCCAAGATATAACCTTCACTTGGCAAGGTTAACATTTCAGCGATTAAGGGTTTGTCCAAGTGATCATTAGTAAGATTACTTCTAAAAGCGGCGATGAATTTTTCGTCTAGTTTAGCGCTGGAATTTTTCTCATAATTTTTGACAGCATTAATAATAAAATTCGTAGCGAGCTGTTGGCCTGCATCCCAAGAGTTAAAACCATCGGTATCATGTGCCATTAAAAAGATTAATTCTTCTTCCGTGTAGGGAAAATGAAGACGTACTGGTGCTGAGAAATTTCTCAGTAATGAAGGTAGAGGTTTTTCTTTAACATCTGTAAAGACAAAAGCTTGTTCTTCTCTTTCTAAACGCAGGACTTTCTCTTTTAAAGCTGATTCCTTGTCGCCTTCTAGATGAAGTGGTAATTCTTCGCCTCGATCGTTTAAAAGTGCCATGCGAATCGGGATTAAAAATTCTTTCTTCTCGCTCTGCCCTGGTGTGGGGGAACATGTTTGTTTTAAGGTCAAGGTATAGCTTTGTTTTTTATGATCGTATTCGCCTGTGGCTTCGACATGAGGGGTTCCTGCTTGCTGGTACCAAAGACGAAATTGGGTTAAATCGATGCTAGACGCATCTTCCATTGCTTTGACAAAATCTTCTGTCGTAACAGCGTGACCATCATTGCGTTCAAAATAAAGGGTCATGGCCTTGCGAAAAGTGTCGTTACCCAATAGCGTCTGCATCATTTTGATCACTTCAGAGCCTTTGTTATAGACGGTAACGGTATAGAAATTATTAACTTCGATATAGGATTCTGGACGGATAGGATGTGCCATCGGTCCTGCATCTTGAGCAAACTGTGAATTGCGAATGACATTGACATCTTTAATTCGTTTAACGGCATGTGACGTCATATCCGCTGTGAAGCTTTGGTCTCGAAAAATAGTGAGACCTTCTTTTAGGGTAATTTGAAACCAATCTCGAACGGTCACTCGATTGCCGGACCAATTGTGGAAATACTCATGGCCGATAACGCTTTCAACGTTAACATAATCATCATCAGTGGCCATGTCAGGACTTGCTAGGATATAAACATCATTAAAGATATTTAACCCTTTATTTTCCATCGCTCCCATATTGAAATCGCTCACTGCCACGATCATATACATGTCAAGATCGTATTCTCGTCCAAAGATTTCCTCATCCCATTTCATGGCACGTTTTAAAGCACCCATGGCATAGTCACCTTTACTTAAATTGCCTTTTTCTAAATAAACTCGTAGTAAGACAGCTTTTCCCGACATCGTAGTGAAGGCATCTTCGAGCCATTCATAGTCGCCTGCGACTAAGGCAAATAAGTAACTTGGTTTTAAAGAAGGGTCTTCCCACATCACCCAGTGCCGGTTATCTTCTAGGTCTTTGGTATCAACAAGATTGCCATTCGATAGTAAAACCGGATAACGAATACGATCAGCTGAAATGGCGGTGGTGAATCGAGTCATGACGTCTGGGCGGTCAAGAAAATAGGTAATGCGCCTAAAACCTTGCGCTTCGCACTGGGTGCAGTAGTTTTGTTTTGATTGGTATAAACCGCTTAACGCTTTATTTTCAGCAGGTTTGATTAAAACTTCAGTCTCCAAAGTGAATTTTTTGGGAACATTAGGGATAATCAATTTATTGTCTTTAACATCATATTGATCGTGATCTAAAGTCTTGCCATCAATGGCTACCCGACGTAACTGCAGCTCTTCACCATCCAGTATTAATGTTGAATCAGAATTTTTGGCAGCGGGGTTCGCATAAAACTTGATGACACTCTTAACAAGAGTAAATTCTGGGTGAAGGTCAAAGTGCAAAAAAACATGATCAATAAGAAAGCGACTTGGTGTATAGTCCTTTAAAAATATTTCATGGGGCGAAGCGGATTTAGCCATCAATACTCCTTTATAGATCTTCTAATTTTTTTAATCAAAAGATTATAGGCATTTTTGACTATGAGGACTAGAAATTGTATCAATTTTTGGTTACATTGGTCCCCTGAAAACAGCTCTCGTTTTGTAACTCATTGATTATAATAAAAAAAATTTTTATCAGTCTTTGAGATTGGATAGGATAAGCACATTATGACCGAAAAAAGTTCTCCTTCGATCTTCCAGAAAAAATTTCTCCCATGGATTATGTTTGGCATGGGGGCTTTATATTACTGCCTTGCCTACTTCCTCCGTGTTTCCCCTAGTGTCATGAAGGATGACTTAATCACACATTTCAAAATCACTGCCACTGAATTTGGTAGTCTAAGCTCCTCCTACTACAACGCTTACACGCCAATGCAGCTTTTTGTGGGGGTGATCGTTGATCGTATGGGTGCGCGTCGAGTTTTAGTGTCAGCGTGTTTAATCTGTATGGTCGGCCTGTCTATTTTTATCCATGCCAACACTTTAGAAGTGGCGAAGGGCGGGCGGTTTTTGATCGGTTTTGGTTCTGCTTTTGCCTATATCACTGTCTTGAAGCTTGTGGCATTGTGGTTACCACCTAACCGCTTTGCAACTGCAGCAGGTTTAACCTCAGCATTTGGTATGTCCGCTGGAATTTTCTCTCAGATCTATCTTGCAACTTTTGTCCAAAAGATTGGTTACAAGAGCGCTCTTTCAACAGGTCTAATTGCCGGTATCATTCTGGCAATCGTGTTATTTTTAGTCGTCCGCGATGCTCCAAAAGAAAAACGTATCCAAGCTAAATTAGAAAAACAACTGACTTTACGTCAAACGCTTCGCGGCTTACGTCTTGTACTCCTGAAGCGAGAAACCTGGATAATTGGGATCGTTGGCATGTTGCTCTATCTCCCAGCCTCTGCGTTCCTCGACTTATGGGGTATTCCTTATCTGGAAACTGCTTACCATGTCACCTCTAAAAAAGCAGCCATGATGATTTTCTTCGTTTATTTTGGGTGGATTTTAGCGGGTCCACTCATCGGTGCTCTATCCGATAAGATAAGATTACGCTGTATGCCGTTATTGGTAACCTCGATCTTTTCGACCATTTTTAGTGCCATGGCTTTTTATATACCTAATTTACCAATGGGGCTTTTATACACCTTGTTATTCTTATTCGGAGTAACTTGTGGTTCCCACCCACTAGTCTTTTCTTTAAGCCGTGAGAAAAATCCGGAACAGATTTCAGGCACAGCAACTGCCACAACTAACTTTTTCATCATGCTAGGCGGTGTCTTATTCCAGCCATTTATGGGTAAAATTTTAGATTGGCATTGGAGTGGCCAGGTTTTAGATGGCGTTAGAATTTATACTTTAGGTGATTATAAGTTTGCATTAGCAGTTGTGCCTATCGGATTACTGCTTTCTTGCATTCTGACGCTTTTTATCAAGGAAACTCATTGTAAAATTCAAGAAGGTACGTTACTCGGTCATTAACGCTAGCACGTCGTCTCGTGACTTGTTTGCGGGACGACGGAAGAACTTCAGGACGATGGGTGATTTGAAGGAAAGCAATCCATTTTAGTTTATTTTACCTAAATTTCTGGCTATCTTAAGATTACTTTAATAAAAAAACCTTAATATTACTGGTATTAGCTATAAAACGATGGGGATCAATACCAGATGTTAACTCGTGAAGAACAACAGCGCGCTCTTGAAGCACAAGATCTCGAAACTGAGTCTCTCCTCGGGGGCGATAGTCCCACTCATGTTCGGTATGATCCATACAATACTCAAGCTACTGTTAAAAACCGTTTGAAGAAAGGTGAACGAGTTATCGTATCTGATCAAGATACTCGTTATGCAATACGTTATCGTCCCTGGAGAGAACGGATTGCAGATTATATCGCCCAAAATCCGGTCAAAGTACTTGTTGGGGGAGTCATTGGTGCTTTATTTGTCGGAGCAGCAATATTTTTCTTAGCCCCCGTTGTCGTTCCTACTGTTTTTGCTATCGCTACTGTTGTTGCTACGGTAACTTTTGGAGGTATTGTAGCGGCTGCAGTGACAGGTTTTCTACATTTATGCGTTAGTAAAGTTGCAAGATCACTTTTTTTTGATGTGGGAAAAAGAGTGCCAGTGGCTGCGCCTACCCCAGATTCAAAAAATTTAAAAGTAACCAGCCACCCTGCTGATGCATTCCAGATTGAAGCTCTAATTCAAGCCGACCCTAGCCAGGTAGCGGACTATGAGTTGACTGAAGATCGAAAACAACTCCTTAATTTTGCGCGTTTGCTTTCCCCGGTAGCTCTTAGTCTTAATAGAATGAACAATGCAGTGTTAGTTGGGCATATTAAGTGGCTTTTGGATAGCAAACCTAATGGGGAAATCATTACTGAGCGATCAGTAACTTCGTTAGTGAAACTACTTGTGGATGCGGAAACTTTTGATAATTTTTTAAATGTAGATTTAGTCATAGCAGTATGTGGCTCAGTTAATCCTCCTTACAACATCTTGACACATAATGGAGGAAAAATTGATCTCATCAAAAAAGCCCTGCCAGAAGCTCGGAGTGGTAGACTAAGCGGCATATTACTCGTAAAGACTTCAAGTTCAGAGATTAGTATTAACAATATAGTATTAGCCTATTTTCAATCTTTAAGAGACGTTGATATAACGCAAGCTAATCTTATTCTAAATCTAGCAAGGGCAGTTCTTGAGCCAGATTTGCTTAGAGATTTAGATAAAAAACTTATTCAAATTCGAAGTTCATTTAAACTCCTCATCGCTAAAAGTACTGGTAAAGATGTCACTACATTAGAAGCTATGCTTGATAATGAGTTAGTAAATGTTTTTACAACAGGGGTGCTTGCGAAAAAAACGGGTGCCTATTTAGCAAATGAGTGCAATATTTTAGACGCCACTATTTCTCCATCATTTTTTGATCCCGATTTTATCAAAGTGTTCTTGCCTAAGAAAAAACTTGACGGTCATGTTTTTGACCCGCGTCTCTTTGTGGAAAAATCGCAAGCAATCGCAGGCTTGAATTATCATGGAGAAATGCTTGAAAGAGCTATGAGGATTTTTTTAAAGTTGGCAAAAGTATCAAACTATTTGGTGGAACAATCAGGTAATCAATTAAAAAATAGTTTTTTTGCAAAGGTTGAGCAAATGAGTCTCAATGAGGTTTGCAAACAATTTGCTAATTTAAGCTTTTGTAATTTCTGTGCCTTGGACACTATTGAATTAAAGCAGATGTTAATGATGCACTATAAGCTTTGCGGTAACGGCGAACATAATCAATTTAAAACAATGCTACAACAGACAACAAATGAAAATTCAACTGCACATGAGCTCATACGAGAACTAAAAAATGTACTGCTTGGAACACACAAATACCTAGAAAAGGATTTGACAAATTGTACCCCAGAAAAAGTTTTTGATCTTTTCTATCAGATCTTAGCAACTCTTAAGACAGAAGAGCTTAGGCAGGTGTATGCTGAACTGACTAGTTTTAACCAAGGTGGTAAGAAATATAGTCGGCAAATAGCGGATTTTATGCTTTTATATCTTGAACAAAAGGATCCTGAACTTTCACGAACTTTAAAGACTCCTTTAGTTGGCGTGGGTAGTCCACTAAATGCGGGAGCAACAAATCCTCCTGCTGCTGCGGCGGCTGCAAGCGGTGCAACACAGTTGCCTGTTGTAGTACCAGCAATACAATTTTAAAGACTCTTATTTCGTGAGCGTGACAACTCCAGGAATCGCCGTCCTTGGCAGCAAAGTAGTGTCCAAAAACATAGAACTATCCAGCCAAGGATCCAGAGCAGACTCTTGAAATAACACTTTCATAAGATTGGCGGTTCCTCTCCTCACATACAAGTCTTTCGTATTCTATCCATCATGATCGATTTGACTCTATCCCTTTTCACGATTAGAATCTCGCACATTGTTCTCACGGGGTGCCTTTTGGGCTGAGATGATTGTTAATCAAACCCGTTGAACCTGATCCGGTTAATACCAGCGGAGGAATGGGAACAACATGTGTCTATGCATGCCTCCGTATTATGGAGGCGAATTCATGCAGTTATCTCATCCCAGTTCGAAAAAACAATATCTCTGCGGAGAGTTGTTCCCCTATCTTCGTGTTCCTTTCCGTGAAATTCAACTAACAAATAATGAAACTTTTTGGGTCTATGATACTTCTGGACATGAAAGCGATGTTGAATTTGAAAATGGTTTGCCGAAGATTCGTGAACAGTGGCTAGATTACAAAAAATTAACATCAACTCCTACAAGGAATGTGACACAATTACATTCTGCTCGTAATGGCATCATTACTCCCGAAATGGAATATGTTGCCATTCGTGAAAATCGTTTTTGTCCGCACATTACCCCTGAATTTGTACGTCAAGAAATTGAAGCTGGTCGTGCTGTCATACCAGCAAATATTAATCATCCAGAACTAGAGCCGATGATTATTGGTCAACGTTTTCATGTCAAAGTAAATGCTAATATTGGCAATTCCGCAACCACATCTTCAATGGCAGAAGAAGTTGCAAAATTACAATGGGCTTGTCATTACGGTGCCGATACCGTGATGGATTTATCAACTGGAAAAAATATTCATCAAATACGTGAATCAATTTTACGTCATTCTCCTGTTCCAATTGGAACCGTACCGCTTTATCAAGCTCTTGAAAAAGTTAAAGGAAAAATTGCGGATTTGACCTGGGAGGTTTTTAAAGAAACACTTTTGGAGCAAGCGCAGCAGGGGGTGGATTATTTCACCATTCACGCAGGCGTTTTAGCAGAATTTCTCCCTTTAACCATGAATCGCTTAACCGGAATTGTTTCTCGTGGCGGGGCGATAATGGCAAATTGGTGCCAGTTAAAAGGTAAACAAAATTTCCTTTATACAAATTTCGAAGAAATATGCAACATTATGAAGGCCTATGATATTTGTTTTTCGTTAGGGGATGGTTTGCGACCGGGTTGTTTAGCAGATGCTAATGATGAAGCACAGTTTGCCGAATTAAAAATCTTAGGTGAATTAACTAAAATTGCTTGGCAACATGATGTGCAAACCATGATCGAAGGTCCTGGTCATGTTCCGTTACACTTACTCTCCGAAAATATGAAACTGCAACACGAATATTGTTTTGAAGCACCGTTTTATACCTTAGGTCCATTAGTGGTCGATATCGCACCAGGTTATGACCATATTACTAGCGCGATTGGAGCTGCTATTATGGGCTGGTATGGAACTTCCTTGCTTTGCTATGTCACTCCCAAAGAACATCTTGGTTTGCCTAATAAAGAAGATGTTAAAGCTGGAATGATCGCTTATAAAATTGCAGCGCATGCAGCAGATGTTGCAAGAGGACATCCAGGTGCAATTTTAAGAGATCATGCTCTTTCAAAAGCACGCTTTGAATTTAGATGGCACGACCAATTTAACTTAAGTCTCGATCCTGAAACGGCACGTCGCTACCATGATGAATCGCTTCCTAAAGCGGCTTTCAAAGAAGCATCCTTTTGTTCAATGTGCGGCCCAAATTTCTGCTCCATGCAATTAAGCCATGAAATACGAAATAACGATGAGAGTCGGTCATGCGAATCGGCATAATCGGCGCTGGAATAATGGGTCGAACATTGTGCTGCCATTTGCTAAATAATTTTTATGATACTAGGCTGTTTGATAAAGATCGTTTAACAGCGCAAAAAAACTGCAGTTTTACGGCGGCGGGATTATTATCTGCATATGCTGAAACTAAAAGTTGCATGCCTGCTTTAGCTCAAATTGGTGCTGCTGCGATTGATTACTGGAGAAATTTTACTAAGAAAGAAAAGACGAAAATATTTTTTGATGATTGTGGCTCTATTTGTTTAGCGGATAATCACGCTGAATTACAGAACTTCAAAAAAATTCTATTAACTAAATTTTCTAATGAAATCTTTCGAGAAATAGTTGTTTCTAATTTAGAGCCGGATGTCGTTCCTAATTATCGAACTGGCATTTATCTTCCTTATGAAGCACAAATCGACGCTCAAAAGTTACTTAAAGCATTAGCAAGACTGATTCAACAACAAAATGTCTTTCAACAACGTGCCGTTACTCTGCAAGAAGCAAAACAATTTCAATATGACTGGTTAGTTGATTGTCGAGGCTTGGGTGCTAAGCAAGAGTTAGAAAATTTACGTGGTGTCCGAGGAGAGTTATTATTCATCGAAGCTCCTAACGTACAGTTAAAACATGTTATCCGATACTTTCATCCTCGTTACGATATCTATATATTGCCACGTCCTAATAATGGCTTTTTAATCGGAGCGAGTTGCATAGAATCAGAGGATTATAGCTCTATCACAGTAAAAACTGTCTTAGAACTTCTTTCTGCTGCCTACAGTATTCATCGCGGCTTTGGCGAAGCAAAATTAATTGCCACCAAAACTCACTGTCGGCCTGCGTTTAGTGAAAATCTGCCAAGATTGTATGTGGATCATAAACGTAAAATAATTACGGTCAATGGTCTTTATCGACATGGCTTTTTATTTGCACCGATATTTAGTCTGGCGATCGAAAACTTTCTGCGAACCAGTCAGTGGCAAGATACAGTCACACCTTATCTAGTTCATCAGGAATTTGAACAATGCAAGTAACCTTAAACAATAAAAATATTGAGTTAACAGAATCGATATCTTTGGATAAATTTCTAAGCATTCACGGTTATGCAGAAAGTAAAATAGCAGTTGCAGTTAATTTTTGTCTGATACAGCGTAGTGATTATCTGAGCTATGTTGTCCAACCAAATGACGCTATAGATATCATTGTTCCAATGCAAGGCGGATAAATGAGCATCCATATTGATAATAAAATAATCCACAATAGATTATTTTTGGGAACTGCCTTATATCCGAATCTTACCGTTATGGAAGAAGCAATATCTGTCTCAAATACGCAAGTGGTGACTGTGTCATTGCGACGACAGTTAACCCATAACACCAATAAAAATACTTTCTGGGAGACAATAACGAAAACCAATTGTCATGTTTTACCTAATACTGCAGGTTGTCATAGCGCGAAGGAAGCTATTATGACGGCAAAGGTGGCTCGTGATTTATTCGAAACAAATTGGATAAAATTAGAAGTCATTGGCGATGAATTAACGTTGCAGCCTGATTGTTTTGAGCTAGTTAAAGCTTGTGAACAATTGCTGCGAGATAATTTTATTGTTTTTCCTTACTGTACTGACGATTTAATTGTATGCCAGCACTTAGTCTCGTTAGGATGTCGAATTTTAATGCCTTGGGCAGCACCGATTGGCTCCGGTAAAGGATTATTAAATCCTTATGGTTTAAAACTGTTAAGACTGCGCTTTCCAGAATGTGTTTTAATTATTGATGCAGGAATTGGGACTCCTTCACATGCAGCGGCCGCAATGGAACTCGGCTTTGACGGAGTTTTGCTTAATACAGCCGTTGCACTTGCAGATGATCCGGTAAAGATGGCCTTGGCCTTTAGTCACGCTGTGACCGCGGGTCGACTTGCTTATGAAGCAGGCAGAATGCCTGAGCGAGATTTTGCACATGCAAGCACGCCGTTATTCGATAAGCCATTGGTATTAGAATAATGATGCCAGTTATTTGGTCAATTTCAGGTTTGGATACAAGCGGAGGTGCGGGTCTTGCAGTGGATGTTAAAACCTGCGCCGTCTTTGGAGTTCACTGTTGTCCACTTCTGACCAGTGTTGCGATTCAAGATCATGACCAAGTCCTTAGTATTAAATCTGTCGATGCTGAAAATTTAAAAGAGCAAATCAATGTTCTTAAAAAGCAGATGTTGCCACAAGTCATCAAAATTGGCTTAATAAAATCCAAAGAATTAATGCAGTTACTTTGTCATGAACTTAAACAGTTTACAGCAACAATTATTCTAGATCCTATTCTGCAAACTAGTAGTGGTTTTTGGGTTCATGATCATGACGAGTTTCAATTTTATCAAAACAACTTTTTGCAATTAGCCACTATCATTACACCCAACCTTCCCGAAGCTGAAAAGTTGGTAAGCATGAAGTTAAATACATTTGATGACATTGAGTTGGCAGCAGAAAAACTATTAGCGCTAGGGGTTGGGCAAGTTATTATTAAAGGAGGGCATGCTAAGGCAAATCAAGTTTATGATTATTGGGCGAATGGCAAGCTTGCCCACTGGTTTGTAACAAACCGAATTGTTGATAAGTCCGTTAGAGGAACGGGCTGTGCCTTTGCGAGTTGCCTAGCAGCTAATCTTGCACGTGGAGAATTATTATTAACTGCTTTACAAAACACCAAACGCTTTCTAACACAGAGTATCAAAAACTCGGTCGCAATCTGCCATAACAAGCAAGTTTTAAATTACTGCCAAACCCCTTTTCCCAGAGTCGACCAAATCGGGTTTTATCCCATTGTTTCTGATTTAACTTCATTAACAGAAATCATTACTCAGGGCGTAACAACAGTTCAATTTAGAATAAAAACTGATTCAAGTTTAGAAACGACCATAAAACAAGCTTGTGAGATTGCTCGAAAAGTTAAACTACAATTATTTGTCAACGATCACTGGGAGCTTGCCATAAAATTTGAAGCGTTTGGCGTTCATTTGGGGCAAGAAGATTTGATGAGCGCAGACTTGGAATGTATTAAAAGATGCGGTTTAAGGATAGGAATTAGCGTGCATAATGTGCAGGAACTGCAACAAGCACAAAGCTTGCAACCCTCTTATATTGCAATTGGTCCGGTCTTTCCTAGTCGAACTAAAAATAAACTACAACCTTTAACAATGCATCAAATTAAAATACTACTGCAGAAAGCGACTTGTCCTGTCGTTGCGATTGGCGGCATTACTCTTTTAAATATTAATCGCCTAGCTGAATTGCCATTCGCTGGATTTGCGCTTATTTCCGCATTGCAAACTAAGCCGCTTGGCGTCGAAGTTAAAAAGTGGCTAGCAATTTTTCAAAAGCTAAAGTTATGCTGAACGAAGATGAGTTAACACGCTATCATAGTCACCTAATGCTAGATTGGTTTAGCTATATCACTCAAACCAGATTAAAGCGCGCGAAAGTGTTGTGTGTCGGTGCAGGAGGACTGGGTTCGTTGTTATTATTATACCTAGCAGCAGCTGGGATAGGAGAGATTGGGATAGCGGATCCAGATACAATTTCGTTAAGTAATTTAACTCGTCAAATTTTGTATCAAACCTCGCAGTTACAGCAATCAAAAGTTCAAGCGGCAAAGGAACGCTTAGAACAACTAAATCCTTTAATCAATGTTAAAACTTACCCTGAGAAGATCGATAACAGCAATGTTGAACGACTGATAATGTCGCATGATGTTATCGTCGATTGTTCAGACAATTTTGAAACTAAACTTCTTTTGAATGATGTCTGTGCAAGTAAAAAAAAATTATTAGTCATGGCTAGCGCATTACAACATAAAGGTCATTTTGCCGTATTTGATGGTTATCACGTTTGTTATCGTTGTATCTTTGAACAACTAAATATTACACACACAAGTTGTCACGAGAATGGTATCATCAGTCCACTGCTTGGCATTCTAAGTTCGCTGCAAGCACTTGAAGTGTTGAAATTCTACGCAGGTAAAGACAACATAAGAGATTGCTTAATCGAATATGATGCAATGGCTCTTGAGCAAAAACATTTTAAATTATCTGCTAATCCAAAATGTCGTTTTTCACATCCATCTAGACCGGCTGCTAGCATTCATATCAATTACAAACGGTTAGCCTCATTGGAAAGCTTGGGTGACAAAAATTATTTGTTGATTGACGTTCGATCTGAAAGAGAGCATCAGCATGATAACCGTGGTGGAGTATGCATCCCTTTGAGTTCTCTTAAAGCTAAACTAGAAACTTTTTCACGCGCACAGATGATTGTTCTTTATTGTAGTAGTGGTAAGAGAAGTCTTGTTGGCTGTGAAATGCTGGTAGATGAGGGGTTTACCAATGTTTTTTGGCTGTGAATGTGTTACGGAGTGGGTTAATTTCACTGCTAGAAACAATTATTATTTCTACACCCTTGCCTAATACATGCAACGCTTCTTCAATCCTAGGAAATTTTGATTTAAAGTGTGGATCTATAAGACGCCTTACTTCTTTTTCATTGCAATTTAATTTTTTAGCCAAAGCTATATTAGAAATATTTTTTTCTCGCATAGTCATATATAAAGCAGTTTTGATGGCTAATGTAGAAGATAGAGGAACTATTTTTTTTGTTTTTAAATGCCTGGGCTCTGGTATATCTAATTTTTTTATCATTCGATTAGCAATTGCTTCTTCAAGGCAATCTGAAGCTTCATTTAACGCGTCTTCAACTGTTTCACCTTGAGTGATAGCTTCTGGCAAATCTATAAATTGAACTAAATAGCCACCTTCTTCTTGCTCTATTAGATCAACAGGATAATTAAAATCTCGCATTGAAGTTACTCCAAATCATTTTTATCAATCTCAAGTTGTTTTAACATTGCATTGTAGGTTCCAGTTTTTAATTCATCTTTTAAACTACGAATAATTGTGAATTTTTCTCCAAAATATAAAGTGCTATGGCTACCTTTGCCTCTTTGCTGAACTAAATCAACTTTAACACCTATTTTCTTCCCAAGTTTTTTAATCCTCTTAAGAAATTCAGACCCCTTCATTAAGCTTTCCTTATAGTATCGGACAATAAAGTCCGAAATGCAAATTTATTTGAGAAAGAAATATTGGCAGTATTGGGGGTCCAATAAAATACAGTTATTAATAGTAGTGGTAGAGGAGTCGTATTGGATGGGACTGATGATAGAAGGCTTTTATAATATTTTTTGGATAGAATAATTGGCCTTGGCCAAAAAAACATGATAATTTAATAAAATCTTTTGCAGTCTATGCAATCAATAACTAAATAATAGTCTTTTCTATTCCAATCTATTCGAGAGAGCGATGTCAAAAATAAATCCAGAAATACTAGCACGAATTAAAAGTAACGATTCAAAACTAACTAGCCTTAGCTTAAGAAATCAAAGTCTTAATGAGTCTGATATTTCTGTCTTAATTGCTGCTCTAGCATCAAATACTCATCTGACTGTTCTTGATATTAACGCCAACCAAATCGGACTTCCTGGCGCTATAGCCTTAGCAAGTTATCCTTTCCTGACCTCTCTTGATGTTGGCGATAACCGGATAGGGCTGCAGGGAATTATGACTTTGACTACTAATGCTACACTAACTTCTCTTGTTGCTTGCGGCAATGTACTCGGAGATGCTGGGGCGATGTTTTTGGCTAACAATACTCATTTGATTTCTCTTGGTCTTCAGAACAACGGGATCACAGATGAGGGAGTTAAAGCTTTGGCTGGAAATACTTATCTGACTTCTTTGGATATTAGCAGTAACAAAATCACAGATTTAGGTGTCGTACCTTTCTCCCTCAATATTCGTCTCACTTCTCTTGATGTTCATAGCAACGAAATCACAGATACAGGGGCTCGTGCTTTAGCAGCAAATAGTCATCTGCTTTCACTTGACCTTTATAACAACCTGATTGGGAATATGGGGGCTCAAGCTTTGGCTGGTAATACTCGTCTAACTAAGCTTAATGTCGGTGGCAATGACATCACGAAGGAGGGGACTATAGCTCTAGCTAACATGGTTGGTTTGACTTCCTTGGCTATCGGGCATAACGGGATCAGACATGAGGGAGCTGTAGTTCTGGCTAACAATGGTCGCTTGACTGAGCTTAATGTCAGCGACAACGGGATCGGGAACGGGGGAGCCAGAGCGTTTGCGAATAATACTCGCCTGACTATGCTTAATGTCAGCCGTAATGAGATTGATCAGGAGGGGGCTATAGCTCTCGCTAAAAATACCAGTCTGACTGTGCTTCAAATCAATGGCAACGCTATCGAAGATGCAGGCGCTATAGCTTTGTCTAATAATACTCGACTAACTTCTCTTGATGCCCAAAGCAATGGGATCACGGATACAGGAGCTAGCATTTTGGCGACAAATACTCATCTGACTGCTCTTTGTGTTAGTCACAACCTAATCGGAAACTGGGGGGCTATAGCGTTTGTTAACAATATTGACCTCACCTCACTTTATATTTTTGGCAATGATATTGAAGTTGCAAATGGGAACAATCTTGCAAGCGTCATCTCACTGAACAAAAGAGCAAAAGAACAGCAATTTATTGACAAAGCTATTGTTATTGCTCAAGGGAGTCGGCAAGAAAAATCTTCTCTCAAGCGCTTACCTAGAGACTTACTAACCTACATTCTCTCTTATGTAGCTGGCAATACTGTACGTGATCCCAAACAAGTTGCTCTGGTTTGTGACTTCATCATTCGAACAATTAGAGCGAAAGAAAATTGGACGGATGCTGTGAAAAAACATGGCTTCTTTAAAGTGTGGAACTCACAAGAGAGAAAAGATGTCTTAAGTCGATATCCTAAGATTTCTCCTTCGACTCAAACCGGCCTAGGAGTAGTCGCGCCATAACTTTTTGATGGTGCGCTAGAGCTCTTGTTGATAAGCTTTTTCCTCTCGTCAGAAGTTGGATCACCATATACTGCAAGCAACCCAGTCACTGATTCGCGGTCAGAGACGAATGTTTGCAATTGTTGCTCGATGTCCACAACTTCTGAACTGAATTGCTCATAATCGTCATCGATAGTTGTTATATTTTGATCATAAGCTAAAGCATTAAGCATAATTCGCATTTTTGTCTTCATTTCTTCTTCGTGGCTAACTTGCCATTCGATTTTAGGACGAGCAGGGTTACTTTCACGCGCTTTGGTTAACATTTGCCACCATTTCAAGGTCATTGGTGATTTACCTAAAATAATTCTCTGCAATGAGGTTTTGCTTACACATTCTGCCAAAAATTCAGCGCTCGTTTGATAAACTAAACCTGATAAAGTTAGATCAATCTCGACTAATTTATTTTGCTCAGCCATCTGCGCTAAGCATTGAAACCCAACAGGGCCAATATAAGTCTTCTTAAAACTTAAAAATTTCAAAGGTAATTTGCTAATCGTCTTAAACAAGGCTTGAACGGAACTTGCCCAAAATGCACTTTGAAATGTTTCAATCTTCAAGGTGTGCAAACTGATGCATTGACTCAATGCATTTAAAAATAATTCAAAGTCAGATGATAAGCTAGGATCATGCCTTGCTGTATTTAGCATTCTGATAGTCAAACTTTCCACGACACTGCTATGGTATAAAATAGTGGTGGTTATTAAATTAAGATCGAAAGCCTCTTCATCTGGAATTTCAATGACAACATTCTTTTTGGGGCTTTGCTGACGCGCTTCTGTAAGTTTTTTTGCTTCTTGTAATAGCTTGTAAGCACGTTGATATTGATTCAACTGTAACTGTTGCTTAGTAAAATGATAGCTACTTGCATGATCTGTTTTTCTTCCATCACTTTTATCAGAACTACTCAACTCCTTTTTTAAATCTGAAACTTTTGTTTGATAACCTGCCTCTGGATTCCAATCTAAAACGTTAATCACACCTTGAGTTATTACCTTAATTACGGTCAAAACATACTGAAGTTCGATCTGCGATTGACCTAAAATAAGCTTTTCTAGGGTTGTGTTGCCTGCAACTTCATGAAAATAAGCCAAAGCTCTGCTATCAGGTGGATTTTCTAAATTTAATTCTTTGATGCTTTTATTAGTACGTAACCTATTAAAGAAAAATCCTATAGAACTAAAATAGGTGCCACTGAAAGACAAAATTCTCAGTTTTGGCAAACTCGTAGTTACGCAAATAAAATTAACGATATCGGGATATTGCAAAACAAACAAATGATGGCCGAAATGATTTAACGCAAGGTGGTCTAAGTTAACACAGCATTGCAGTGCCTGGTGAAACTGTTTAAAGCTGTGGAAATTAACATCAGTTATTTTATCGCCACTGTTATTAAGGATTAGAATCTTGAGAGTTTGCATATTATTCTGCAAAACAACTGCAAGTAAGTGAAAGTCAATAGCGGTATTTCTAACGGTTAGCGATACTAGATTAATGCGGCCTCTAGCGCTAAGTTCTTTTATCTCATCAACTGTCCCCACCGTTAAATATGAAGCATTTGATTGATGTTCTTGAGGGTTCTCCATTTTTCATCCAGATAATGTTATTTAGTATAAACAGTTAGGTTTTCAATCTTTTATCATGTGACGAGCTGTGAGTAAAGCAGATCTTGTCTGACTCATTAGAACCTGTGTATAATGTTCACCCTCTTAACGGGAGCGGCAATGGATGGCTTGGTATGGATACACCCCCGTAAAAAGAGTTAATGACTTCTGTGATGAGCAGGAGGCGTCGACTCATTGGCGGTCTGTTTTTAAAAATTGGATTGGGCAGCTTATTTCTAATCTGCCGTTACTTAGTAACTTGGTTGAACGCAGGCAGGTTCGTCTCGTCCATAAAGAACTCGCTCTCTTAAAAAATAAAATTCACGCCAAATCTCTTAATACCACCTCGGAAGTGGTTGCTATCCTCGAAGAATTACAGAACCTCAAAAAGAACTTTGCGCATTTAATAGGCGATCGCCTTAATGGTGAGGTTTTCTTAAATCTAAAGAAGATGGCTCAAAAAAAGTCTTATGCCAGTATCGTGCAGGATGATGAACCCCTAGAGATAGTCAAAGCACCATCGAATCCATCAAGCCATAAGACAATACTAGAAAGAATGCAGGCGAAGCGTCCGGAATCCGTGCATCTCACTCAGACCATGCCCACCTTCTTACATTGGCGATATGCTGCGAATGGAATTCCAGAGCAAAACTATGGTGCACCGATGCTCTCTAGCCCTCAAGCAAGAACAGTACGTCTTAACTTATCTGCAGCCAAATTGATAGAACTGCTCAAAAACCCACAGCAGTATGCAAACACCCTGCCAGCAGCAGAAGATTGTCAGTCTGATAATGAGAGTTTGCTTTGTAGCATAAGTTTAAAATTTACTCCTAGTCTCAGCAAAGAATCACCTGATAGTCCGCAGTTTTCGTTTTGGCAAAATCAACAGCCCAAAATCAATCTAACTTCCGATATGGTCGATCATATCGATGAAATTTTCTTTGAAAATCATGACCATTACAATGAATTCAAAGAGATGTTACAGCATGAAACCAGCCTTCAGAAACTCATCTTTGATTTAGAATGTCGACAACAAATCAAAATAAACCAATCTTTTGAACTTTCGGAGCCTACTTTTAAGGCGTAAGCTTACTACCTTATAAGAAATCCGCAGGTTAACAATCCCTCTAAAATTCTGTAAGATCAAACAATACTACTTTGAGGAATGTGATGGATTTTTACACCAGTGCAAGTTTAATCGTCACTGTCGCAATACTCATTGCTTTTATCAATCATCGTTTTATTAAACTACAAACGACCATAGCGATTATGGTCTCGACTTTGTCAATTGCTTTAGTGCTCGTCATTCTCGATAAATTCTTTGGATTGCCTCACTTCGAACAACATTTCCTTGCGACGTTGAATAATATCAATTTTGAAAAATTACTGATTAATGGCATGTTGAGCTTCTTGCTGTTTGCCGGAGCGTTAACGATTGATATCCACTCGCTTCGTAGTCAAAAATGGGAGATTTTTACGTTAGCTTCAATTGGCACGATCCTTTCTGCTTTTTTAGTTGGGATTGGATGTTTCTATCTCTTACCTTTCATTGGTATTCACCTTAAGCTAATTTATTGTTTATTATTTGGCGCTTTAATTTCTCCCACCGATCCGATTGCGGTATTAGCCTTATTTAAAAAATTACAAACCCCAAAAGAAATGTGCACGATAGTAGCAGGAGAGTCATTGTTTAATGATGGTGTTGGTATCGTCATGTTTATCTCTCTTTATCATATCGCTTTTTCCCACGAACCAATTTCCTCAACTTCAGTCATATGGCTGTTTTTACAACAAGCTATCGGCGGCACGTTGTATGGCTTCTTATTAGGTTATTTCGGTAGCTGGTTAATCAAGAATGCTGATGAACATAAAATTGAAATTCTGATCACGATTGGTATCGCAACTGGTGGCTATTCACTGGCACAAGCATTGCATATCTCAGGACCTCTGGGCATGGTAGTCGCAGGGATTATTATTGGTACTTATGCTCGGCATCATGGTATGTCAGCGCATACTCAACTCATTCTCGATGAATTTTGGGAGATTATTGATGAATTATTGAATTGCGTGTTGTTTTTGTTGATCGGTTTTGAGTTATTACCGATTGTGCATGGCAATCATTTCTTATCTGCAGGATTATTCGCAATTCCTCTAGTATTACTTGTGCGATTTATTATCGTAGCTCTGCCGATGAGCTTATTTAAACTTAAAAAACAATACCCGCCCCATCTAATTAAAATATTAGTTTGGGGCGGCTTGCGAGGAGGGTTAGCGGTAGCGCTCGCCTTGTCTTTGCCTCCAGGTAACTATCGCCAAATCATCTTAGCGATGACTTATGCGGTCGTTGCTTTCTCAATTATTGTACAAGGGCTGACTATAAAGTCTTTAGTGAAGCACTCTGTACCTAAAAAATCCTGTTATAATGATTCCATTTGATGGCCGTTGCGCTCAGGTTCAAGTTGCTCAAAGTTAATGCCAGCACTTCGATACATCTCAAAATAGTTAGGATTTTGGACTAATCTAGTATGACGATTAAGCTCAACGTCAAATTGCATTGGTTTTATAGGAGCAGCGCCTCTGGACTGTGCAATTTTATCTTGCAGATCCAATTTATAAGCGAGCAGGTAAGTTTTATACGAATGTACTCTCGTACCACCACCATTCAGGTTCTTAATTTCTGACGATACTTTACTATTGATCTGTTCTAGTGTTTCAACATAAAGGTTTTTTAGAGTCACTGAATTTAAGCCATCTCCATTTTCAGCTTCAATCAATTTACTATAAAAATAGGCCATTAGGTCATCTTGTTGCGCTAACCAGCGTGAAGAATGATCTTCAGCTCGTGTCACGCCACTCTTGCCATGAAAGAATGAAAACCAAGTATTTTCTACATAGTGCTTATAACCTAATTCATAGTCTTTTAGTCTGTTCAAACACAAGCGTAAATTACTTAAAACGGTTGAGAGATTTTGATAAGCTGCAAAATCTTTAGGATCAATTTTTTTCTCAGTGAGTCTAGTGTTAATCAGATCTACTAACGCCTGGCCTCGATTGGCATTAGCTCTGCCATTGCTATCTACTCGAAGAGTGACTACTGCATCGATGACCGGTTTAGCCGAAGCAAAATACTGCTTTTCTTTTTTTAACTCAGCTTCTAACTCTTGGCTTCGTTTCTCTAGAGGTTCTTTAGATTGTTTTAGAGCAGCAACCTCATTTTCCAATTCAAAGATTCTCTCGCCTTGTGATCCCTGTTCTCCTTTTATAACCTGAAAATCATGCAATAAACTTTGATTTTGTTGTTGCGCTTTATTAACCTGTTCAGCTTGTCGCTCCATCGTTTCCAGTACAGCCAGATGAGCTGCACGAGGAACAACTTTATTTTCAGCGCGATTAACAGGCATTCCTAGGATATTCACAGCACCTGCGGTTAAGATTTCTAACGTCGATCTTAAGTGAGCTAAATCTTCTCGCAAACTAGAAGGCTTAATACAATCTCGAAGCTCTGAAAGGCATTTATTGGTATTTTCAAGTGTTTCGTTTAACTGTAAGTACCGTCGGTTGTTAAGATTATGATTCACCATTCCATTTGCTAATAGAACTGGATTAAATTCGATTAGTGATGTCGTTAATGCGGTATCAAAATAGCGCAAATCTTCTTGCATTCGCACTAAAGTATCTTGTAACTGGCTAAAGATAAATACCATTTGGTCTTGCGCAAAAAATTTCGCAAGATTACCCGCTTGAACGACGATATCTTTGATATAGCGAACATAGTAACTAACTTTTGCTAATTCGTTTCTACGATTGAATAGATTAGCTAGGATTTCTAAACTTAATTGTTCATTTTGGCCTAGAGAATTAAACCGTTCTTGATTCGACTTTGTAGAATCAGTCAGCAAACCATAAATTCCAAATGCCACGAGCTCTTGTGGTTCAATTTTGACAGTAAATTCATTTAGTTTTGCAAGGATTTGCTCTTTTTCTATTGCAGTTTGAGCAGCATGATAACCTTTTAATAGTTCTGGAACTTGTGCGGGTTTTAAAAAATACTTTTGGATAAAATTGAAATAATTTTCATCCTTTAGTGGGTCTGCATAGACAGAAGTTAACATTATATAGTCTGAAGCAGGAGAGATCCCTACAGTTCTGCGACGCAAAAATTCTTTATGACTCATCTCAGCTAAAGATGGTATAGCAGATACCTTTTCAATGAAGTCACTCGGTAAGTTTTGTTCTTGTTTTCCGATACTTAACGAATGCAGCAGGTGGCCATTAATTTGATTTAACGCAGTTTCTACAGAAAGTCTTTGTAGATTAGAACGCAATTTTTCACTGCGTTGAACAAGTACTTGGTTGTCATTTACAATCTCACCAGTTTTTTTGTAAAGAGATCTTAAAGTGGTTTTCAACGACATTGTTCTAACGTCATTAGAAGAAGACTCAGTCAGGTTATCATTTTCCAGTAACTTTGCGATAAAACCACGTAAGGCATTAAGCTGGTTTATTCTAGTGTTAATATCTTTTAATTGAAAAATTGAATTAATTTTACGCATCAAAAGTGCGGTAATTAAATAACGATGGTCTTTTATGGTGTCTTCGTCATAATTGTTGGAGCCCTGGAACAACCAAAAGTTACGACCTTTTTTCTGAGCATCGTATTCAACTAAGAAACTTCGCAGCTGATTATAATAGAGAGGGTCAATTGTGGCTTCTTGAGGTGGACATTGTTGTAGAGCGTCTGAATAATCTAAGGATTGAACCAAAATTTCTCGATCTTTCTCAGCACCAAATTTGCCTCGTAGCCAATTTATCCAGCCGTTATCTTCGGGAAGTACTTCACCAACCAGACTGTTACCTAAACTTAATTGTTCTGGTGCCACCGCTACATGGCCAGGTTGTCCAAAGAATTGATTATAAAGATCAAAAACTTGATTGATCTGTTGGCTAATTGTGATTTTGACGCCTTTAGCTTGCATGGTAGTCCTCAGATGGATTGAATATCAGTTGATAATAACTTTGTTTTCTTAGTGAATTCTTAAATGGATCCCCGGTTGCCAATCCAAAAGAAACATCCAGGTACCTTTTCCAAGTAATAAGAAAAACCTTCGGATGCCATGCTAGCTTCATTTACCATTCGACATTGGAATCTAATGAATTTAGTCTTTCAGTCTGCAGTCTGTTGATGGTTTGGAGGAGAAAATTCATTTATAGTCGGTTAAATAAGTAAGTTGACTCGTTAGAACCTTCTGCAACTTGAGCTCTTTGTTGTCTTTGCTCCAGCCAAGAATTGATGAATTTTTTTGCATAGTATAAACCGACACCAAGGGCGCAGCTGCCTACGATGGCTAGAGCCACATAACCGATGATCCAAGAATTACTACTTTGATTATCATTTTGGCTATCATACTCTTCACTTAACTTCAAGATTAAGTTTTCGACGCATTTTTCATAGTCAGGTTGCGAGGGTTGTAAGTAGCCACTACTAATCAGTATATTTTCTGTTTGGTAGAAGGGCATTGGATAAGGATTGGAACAATCACGAATCACACCACAGGCGTTTTCAGCAAACAGTTTGTCACCTAGCTCATCGAAAATCCATTGGGTTCGCTCATCGATTTTACATTGTCCATCGTCGCCATAAATCCCCATTTGGTAAATTGTATAACAAGTGTCCCAAACCGAAGTTCCTAGCCACCACTCTCCTTTGCATTGGTTGTAGCTTTGAGCTGAAGTTGGTAAAATTTGTGAAAGGGTGGTTAGATAACCTAAACTTGCTGCTACGAAGCCTTTGCTGGTACTTAGATAAGATAGAAAGCCCTGCTTCGTGTCAATACCACTACTGGGATTGCTTGAGGTTTTTGGTTTGTGCTTGCCATGATGGCGATTTCTCCGACGTGTCATATTTATACCCTTGCGAATTCAAAAAATTGGCATTATAGCGCTGGTGTATTAAATTAATCTTAACACTCAGGCTGACACTCACCGTACTAGTGTCCAGGGAAATGTATGTACTCCTTCGTTCCCGTTTCCGTTCCCGGACCATACAGCTCATTGCTTCGGGCTATTTCCATGATGCTTCTAAGTTTTCCTTTCTTGAATTGTATTAATCATCCGCTGGGTACTAGATGAGCAATGCTATACTTTAGATAAAACCAATAAAGGGGGGAGCCACCATGCGTCCTATATGGAAAGGTCAAATCTCTTTCGGACTCATTAACATCCCAATTGAACTGTTTACGGCCGAAAAACGCAAGGATCTGCAATTTAAGCTATTGGATAAAAGGAACAAGGCGAAAATTCGATATGAGCGTGTTAATGAGAAAACAGGAAAAGAAGTTCCTTGGGATGAAGTGGTAAAAGCCTACGAGATCAAAAAGAAAGGTTACATTGTAGTGAGCGAGGAGGAATTAAAAAGAGCCGCGGTTGAAAATACCCAGACCTTTGAAATTGAAGATTTTGTTGATCGCTCAGAAATAGAAAGCGCTTACTATGAAAAACCTTACTTTTTAGTGCCTACGAAACAAGGAAAAAAAGGCTATGTGTTATTGCGTGAAGTGCTCGAAAAAACTCAAAAAGCAGCGATTGGCAAAGTTGTCATTCGCACAAAACAATATTTAGCTGCGGTCCTAACTTCAGGTGACGTCTTGATGCTTAACTTAATGCGCTTTGGTGATGAATTAAAGAGTGCTTCTGATTTCGATATTCCAAAGGGTTCCGTCAAAGAATACAAAATTACTTATAAAGAAATTGAAATGGGTGAGCAATTAGTGGCTTCGATGTCGGTGAAGTGGAACCCTAAAAAATACACTGACACCTATCATGACACTCTTATGAAATATATTGAGAAAAAAGCTAAATTAGGAAAAATACCATTACCTCCTAAGCACGAGGAGGAAAAAGCCAAGGGCGGGGAAGTGATTGATTTTATGGAGCTCCTAAAAAAGAGTCTCACAAAAAAAGAGCCGAAAAAAACCACTAGCAGTAGAAAAAGGAAAACCACTAAAACTAAAGCTAAAAAAGCCTAATAGTTAACTTAATTGTCGACAATAGGTCTCTTTAGTAAACGCTAAAAAAACCAACGCAATGACTAAATAAAGTAATAACAAGCTTAAAGATAAGCGATAATCAGCTAGTGGAAAAATTCTTGCTCCATGCAACATGTCACCCTTCCAACCTATATCTAACATCTTGCCAATAAAAGGTTCAGATAAAGCTTCACAAATTGAATCAAACGTATTCATGAAACCCAATACAGTTGCGGCGATCGCCAATGGCATTGTTTCGCGGATCATTGAAAAGCATAGAAAGAAACAACTAGCTCCCAAGCCAAAGAAGAATAACAAAATACTTAAGAGAGTGGCTGTTCCGGATGGTAAATAAATAACGCATCCCAGAGTCACAATTGCTACCACAGTTCCGATCAACATAAGTAATTTGCGACGACCTAAATAATCTGACAGCCAGCCCGATAAGGGGCAGCCAATGGCAAATCCTATAAAGATAAAAGAAACTACAGTCGCTGCTGTAGCTGAATTTAAGCTGTAAGCAGTTTTAAGGAAAGATACTCCCCACAAACCACCAAAAACAGAGACTGGCGCAAAGGCAAGTCCACTATAAAAAGATAACAACCAAGATTGTTTGCTTTTGAGAATAGTTGTCAGTTGTTCGATGAGATTGAGGTTGGATAACCTTGGGCTGTGTGGCTGCTGCTCAGTTTTTGCGAGGAAGAAAAACAATATTGCTAATAAAAAACCGGGTAGAGCCAGATAACGCATAGCTTCTTGCCAGTGAAAAGAATTGATCAGTAACGACAAGGGCAATTGACCACCAATAGCACCACACATCGCACTGGTCATACTCAAACCGGCGAGTAGGGCAAACCGTTTCGCAGGAAACCACAAAGCAATGATTTTAAAACAGGAAACCGCCGCAAAGGCAGCTCCAAAACCAATGACCGCTCGCGCAGCGTAGCTCATCAGGATAGTTTGGCTATAAGAAAACAGCAAAACTCCTACAGCACTAATTAAGATAGCTGCGGTAGTAATATAGCGAGGATTATATCGATCTAATAAAATGCCAACTGGTATTTGCATAATTAAATAAGAATAAAAAAAACAGGCTGCAAGATTTCCAAGTTGCGCACCCGTAGCATGAAAGCTACGCATCAGTTCTTCGCTCATTACACTGGGAGAGACTTGTAATAAGTACTTATAGAAAAAGAAGGTCGCCGCTAACGACCAGATAAGCCATGGATAAAGAGTAGTTCTTTTTAGAGTGGTCGACATATCACGTACCTCTTACTAAGGGCTTGTAAAAGAATAACTTTCCTTTTTGAGGGCCCATTTTGAACGCACAGCTATGCGCGTATTTTCTTGAGGAGAGAACCTTCAAATCTGCCCCAAGCTGAACCCTCAAAAAGAGAAGTTATTCTTTTACAAGCCTTAATTTCCACTACAAAAAAAGCCCCGCAGCTCTTGCGAGGTGCGGGGCTTTTTTATGAAAGGGTGGTTTACAACATAAGCCCCCACCTCGTTGTGGTTTTCACCACGAGGCGTACGACACTGACTTTGTTGTAACTAATTTTCATCGCTTATCTCACCGTATTTAGATAACTAGATGAGGAAGATAAAGTTAAAGAATAGTAAATCTTTGAAATCCACAAGGTCGCTAGAGTTCCTAGCAAAGCACCAAATACAACGTCGCTTAAAAAATGAAATTCTAGTAGCAGGCGACTAAAGCAGACTAGAAGACCTAGTAATAGAAAAAGAGGTGTTAAGCGCTTCCACCAAAGTGACAGACCTGTGACCAAGACGAAAACTCGGGTCGCATGGCCAGAAGGTGTTGAATTAAATAAGTACTGATGGCTTAAGAAATGAAAACCATATAAACCTTGTTGAAAGAGTAATTCGGGACGGTAACGACCTAAGAGGTATTTGAGGGTCGTTTCAAAAAAGATGGCGGCAACCATTGCTAATGCCATGAATAATAGATGATTAGCAAGTCTATTTTGAGGTTGTCGAAATAGGACAAAGATTGCAAAAATAAAGCTAACGCAGGTAAACGCAAAGCAAATATTGGATCCACCTAGCACCGTGATGCCCTGAAAAATCTGATAAATAAGAGTAGTATGAGAAAGATAGTGTAAGTAACTGGCAATGGGCTTATCAAAAAAAGTAAAAGAAACCCAGTAAAAACTGGTACCCAATAGTAAGGATAATAGAGAGATCTTCTTTAAATTACTCATCACAGCACCATCTTTGCAAGGATCAACAATGCTAACAAGTAATTAAAGCTAAGTCTAGGAGGCCTATCTGTTATGAATACGATGCGGCGAGGAAAGCGGAATACTTGATTCTCGCTCTCTTTGACGTTCGCGCTCACGTTTGTTCTTTGATGAAGACTTAACTTTTGAGCCATTTTTTTTGTCGTCATCGCTATCGTTATCTTTTTTAGCAAAAATAGTCTCAATATCAATCAGTAGGTTCAAAATGACCTGAAATTTATCGGAATCCTGAGTTAAGCCAATAGGAACACCCAAGCCGATGGCAATATCTTTACGAACGTAAGCAAAAACGCCTGGCGTCACATAAAGTTCATTGCTATCCCCATCGTGGTTCCAAGTGTCGGTAATCCAATTGAACTCTACGCTATAATTTATTTTTTCGCTTCGCTGCGCCACACCAACATTGAAGATAAAATCATGTGCGCTATCGGCATCTTGGCTGCGATCAGTGTGATGCTTGACTCTTTGAACAAAGCTAACCGCTGCTTGAGTAAAGAATTGGGTCCGCCAATTGTCGTGAATTAGATCCTTAGTCAAGATGAAGGTCGGTGTGTAATGGATAAAGCCATCCGTTGTATCTTTTTCGATCGAGCCCGTAGGAAAACTAACGTTGAAGGCGACTGATGCGCAGCATGTGGTTTTTGCAATATAGATCCAGCTATATTGCATACTCAAAAATGTATCGCCATAGCATTGGTCATGCTCCCAACCTTTAAAGGTTGGATCCTCGACCTTTTCCCAGCGGATCATATAGGGGATGAAACCTAAGCCAATCTGTAGGCTGTCGGTCAGACCATACGAAATTTGTGGCAGAAACACTAAATCTCGTTCATCGTCTTCTTCATCCTTGGTTCGTCTTTTATGTTTTTTTCTAGGTCCAAGAATGGTACTACC
>JAGVJZ010000042.1 GCA_020050845.1 Gammaproteobacteria bacterium | reverse complement strand
TTTCCCCGGATTTGCAGCTGTTGATATTATTTATGACACTGATGAGAAAGTTTGTGGTGTAGTCACTGGCGATAAAGGCCTTGATAAAAATAACCAACCTACCGCTCAATTTCAGCCGGGTATAAATTTAGTTGCCAAACAAACTATTTTTGCAGAAGGTTGCCGCGGTTCTTTGACCAAGCAATTAATTTTAAAATTCAATCTTCATCAAAATCGCTCACCTCAAACTTATGGAATTGGTGTCAAAGAACTATGGGAAATTACCGAGGAAAATTACCGCCCAGGGAAAGTCGTTCACAGTGTTGGTTGGCCACTTGATCATAAAACCTACGGTGGCAGTTTCATTTATCATGGGCCGAATCGGCTGTTAGCGATTGGTCTGATTGTAGGACTTGATTACCAAAATCCCTATTTAGATCCGTTTGAAGAACTGCAACGTTTTAAAAAACATCCTAAATTTGTTCATTTATTTCAAGGCGCAAAACGTGTCTGCTACGGAGCTCGAGCTATCACCGAAGGCGGTTGGCAATCATTACCTAAACTAACCGTGCCTGGCGCCATGATCATTGGCGATAGCGCCGGTACACTTAATATGCCTAAAATCAAGGGCACTCACACCGCGATGAAGTCCGGTATGATCGCTGCCGAAACGATATTCGCCAATCGTCATCATCTGCCAACAGAATTAGCTGATTATGAAACTAATTTGAAAAAATCGTGGTTGGGCGAAGAACTCTATCGAGCTAGAAATGTTCGTCCTTCTTTTCGAACAAGTTTGTGGACTGGCCTAGCCTATTCTGCTTTAGATATGTACATTTTTAGAGGCAAAGCGCCTTGGACTTTTAAACATCGTTCCGATCATTCGACTCTAAAACCGGCACACAAATGCAAAAAAATCGTCTATGAGCAACCAGATAACGTTATTACTTTTGATAAATTATCTTCCGTTTATTTATCAAATAATCACTATGCCGAAAACCAGCCCTGTCATTTACAAATTCTAGATCCAGTGATACCGATTAAAGTGAATCTCGATGTGTATGCTTCACCAGAAAGTCGTTATTGTCCTGCGAATGTTTATGAAATTGTCTACAAAGAGAATATCCCTTATTTACAGATCAATGCTTCAAATTGCGTTCACTGTAAAACTTGCGATATCAAAGATCCTTTGCAGAATATTAATTGGGTGCCGCCGGAAGGTGGGGATGGGCCAAATTACGTGGGGATGTAGCCTCTTGTCTTTCCCGCTTTCGCGGGAATGACAAGTAAGATCTTACATCAAATTTTCTAATACATAATGCAAAATTCCACCCTTCTGGTAGTAAACAATTTCCTCATTAGTATCAAGTCGCGACACCACTTCAAAATCACGTTCACCTTTCTCATCTTTGATCATAACTTTGAATGTTTGTCTTGGAGTTAAGTCTCCATTTAGAGCCTTGATAGAAACAATTTCATGACCTTGTAAGCCAAGCAGCTGTCGATTCAAATCATCTTTAAATTCTAGAGGTAAAACACCCATGCCAATAAGATTGGAGCGATGAATTCGTTCGAAGCTTTCTGCGATCACAGCTTTTACACCAAGTAATGTTGTTCCTTTAGCGGCCCAGTCTCTCGAAGAACCGGTACCATATTCCTTTCCTGCAAAGATAACGAGCGGTGTCCCATCTTGAGCATAACGCATCGCGGCGTCGTATATTGGTAAGATTTCATCGGTGGGTAAATATTTGGTATAACCTCCTTCAACACCCTGTACCATTTCATTTCTGATGCGAATATTAGCGAAGGTACCCCGCATCATCACTTCATGGTTACCACGTCTAGCACCATAAGAGTTGAAGTCTTTGACACTGACACCTCTATCCAATAAATATTTTCCTGCTGGACTATCTGCTTTAATGGAACCTGCCGGTGAAATATGATCGGTTGTGATGCTATCACCAAAAATAGCTAAGATTTGTGCCTCTTCTACAGATGCTGATGTTTCTTGGCGACTCGTAAAATAAGGCGGATTTTGAATGTAGGTTGAATTGCTATCCCAATCATAAGTATCCCCTTCGCGAACATTCAAGTTGCGCCATTCATCATCACCATGAAAAACATCAGCGTATTGTTCTTGAAACATTTCGCGATTGATTTTGTGAACCTCACGATGAATCTCTTCTTGAGATGGCCAAATATCTCTTAAATAAACCGCTTCACCTTCTTTATTATGGCCAATAGGATCTTCTAATAAATTTATTCTGGTGGTGCCAGCTAATGCGTAAGCGACTACCAATGGCGGTGACGCCAACCAATTTGCTTTCACTTGTTGGTGAATACGTCCTTCAAAGTTGCGATTGCCTGATAAAACCGCACTAACCCAAAGATTATGTTGATCAATTTCTTGAGAAATCTCGTGTAATAAAGGACCTGAATTTCCGATACAAGTCGTACAACCGTAACCCACTAAATTAAAACCAAGTTGATCGAGGTAGGTTTGCAGATTGGATCGTTCTAAATACGAAGTTACCACTTTTGAGCCAGGTGCCAGTGATGATTTAACCCAAGGTTTACGTGATAAGCCACGTTCAATTGCTTTTTTAGCAACTAAACCTGCAGCCATTAAAACGCTGGGATTAGAAGTATTTGTACAACTGGTGATTGCTGCAATCACGACATCGCCATGTTGCACAGGTCGCTCGTCACGAGTGTATTCTTTACCCTCTTCTATTGCAGCTATGGTGTCATTAACAAAATTATGGATGTCACTTAATTTGACACGATCTTGAGGACGCTTTGGGCCTGCAAGACTGGGTACAATACTATTTAAATCCAGAAATAAAGTATCGGTAAATTGTGGATCTGCTTGATCCTCATAACGCCACAAACCTTGTGCTTGAGTATATTTTTCAATAAGCTCGATCGTGTGTTCTGAACGACCGGTCAGTCGCAAGTATTCAATCGCTAATTTATCGATCGGAAAAAATCCGCAAGTTGCACCGTATTCTGGCGCCATATTTGCAACTGTAGCACGGTCAGGTAGTGGTAAATCATTTAAACCAGGACCGTAAAATTCGACGAATTTACCAACGACACCTCGGGTCCGTAGCATTTGCGTCACGGTTAAGACCAGATCAGTTGCCGTAGCGCCTTCTGGTAATTTACCCACTAATTTAAACCCGATTACATCTGGAATTAACATTGAAACCGGTTGTCCCAACATCGCAGCTTCTGCTTCTATACCTCCTACACCCCATCCTAATACGCCTAGACCATTAATCATCGTTGTATGGCTGTCTGTTCCAACTAGTGTATCTGGATAAGCAAATCGCTGACCATCAATGTTAGAATCCCAAACTCCTTTTGCTAAATATTCCAGATTGACTTGATGACAAATCCCAGTTCCTGGTGGAACAACTCTGAAATTTTCGAATGCTGTTTGACCCCAACGCAAAAACTCATAACGCTCCATATTGCGTTCGATTTCATATTCGACATTTTCTCTGAAAGCATCGGCAGTAGCGTATTTATCTACTTGAACCGAATGATCAATCACTAAGTCGACCGGCGCTAACGGATTTATTTTTTGGGGATCCGCACCCTTTGCTTTCATGGCATCTCGCATCGCGGCCAAATCAACGATAGCGGGCACCCCTGTAAAATCCTGCATTAAAATACGGGCAGGGCGAAAAGCGATTTCATGATTGTTAGTTTCTCTTTGGCCCCATGAGGAAAGGATCTTGATGTCTTCTCCATTGACCCGAGATCCATCTTCAAAACGTAGTAAATTTTCCAAGAGAACTTTAATGGAAAATGGTAAGGTTGCGATGTTGGCAAAATGATCAGCTGCAGCGGCTAGGCTATAATAATGATATTCATCCCCTTGCACCGATAATGTTCGCAGCGTTTTGTAACTGTCTAGACTTCGCATGAAGCTACTCCTTAAAAAGATAGGTGTTTGAGTTTGGCCACAGTATACACAGGTAAATCAAAAAACCTAAGTCTTGACAGTTAAACTGCCAGTAAATAAAGTGAGCAATCAATACTTGTAGCGGATGATATTTAGGTGTTAGAAATGACAGATTGCGAGAGATTGACAAGAATTTAACACAAAAAAGTACAGGAATACTTGCCGTATTTCGAGCATTTTTTGTGTTAAATTCTTGTCAAGGTCGAA
>JAGVJZ010000037.1 GCA_020050845.1 Gammaproteobacteria bacterium | reverse complement strand
TCTTCCTCTTCCTCTACGCGAGCTACTGCTCCGTAAGGATTTGGTGGTGCTCCAAGGTAAGAAGCAACTCTAGCTCTTGTGGCTTGCTCTGAATCGTCCTCTAGCCTAACGCCAGCGCTGAAGTCAGGAACTTCACCAGCACAAACGTCGAGAATTTTGCTTTCTACCAACATTCTTACATTTGTGACTGCTGTTATTGTTTTAAGCAGTGTGTAGTACTCTGGTTCTCCAAGAAGAAAAGTGTACTGGTGTCTTCGACTTAACAGCTCGTGATTTTCTGCCATAGCTTTTTGAAAATTAGCGAATCTAACATCAAAAGGACGGCGAGGATCTTCAAGATTTGCCAACATTTCACCAATAAGGACATATCTGGTTCGGAAGGCATCCACGGTACTGTTTTTTTGAAGGTATTCTTTCAGCTTCTTTATACAGTCTCTCTGCATCTCTACGGCTTTTAGACCCCAGGCAATATAAAATGACTGAACGACGTCATGAACTTTAGATAGAGCCTCTGGCGAATGAGAGCGACGGAACGTTTCAAAGGCTTCTAGAACGAGCTTATCTAGATCAGGTCGTTTTGTGGCGGTTAGGAAAATTTCATCAAACTTGCTGAGTAGATAAAAAGCAAAAGCAAATTTTGGACCACGATCGAGGCCATTTTTAGAGTAAAAAACCACAGGGTGTGCATCAGGTTGACCTTCGTGTGTTCTACCCAGGGTCTTTTCATAGATGCTATATAGAATGTCAAAAGCTTGGCTGCTTAATGTTGGATTACCTGGAATAAGTTGAGACATTTCATCTTGACTATCAGGCTCATGAAGAAACTCATAGATTTCGATATCGGTAGGGGTATTAAGAGCTGCTTTTGGCAAAAGACCGTGAGAGATATCATGCCTACGACCACCAAAGCCCTCATCAACCTGATAACCATGCTCACTTTCGATTCGAAAAATTAAGTTATTTTCTGAGCGACCACCAACAATGACACACACTACGGGTTTAATTGGATCAGTCCCTGCTATGGTTTTAAACATGTTAGCAGCATGTCGTTGAGCTAACTCTGCGCGTGCAGCAAGATATGCTTCGTCCTCTCTTACCTTCCTTTGTTTGTCAACAGCAGCTTTTTCTAATGCATTTCGTTCCCCTGCACTTGCTGGTTCCCAAGGTGCCTGACCTGGTAGTGTTGGATGCAGCTCCTCCATGGCTTCTAAGAGAAGTCGTATACGTTCGTCATTAGTCGGTTGCCACGGGAATTTCGGCGCCACATAAAACTCTTTTGAAGCTTCTTCTGGGCTAGTTGAAACAAAAAGTCTTTTGTTATCAAGTAATTGACCTAGGCCCTTCACCCCTAAAATATTCGTCCAAAAACTTGTTTTAACATAATTAGTAGAAACAGTGTGGTCAAGTTTTCTAGATTGATCCGTTACACTTGATACAACGTAATCTAAATCACTGATTTGGCGCTCTGGTGCTACTGCTACCCCGCTTCCTGCGAGTCTCTTTGGGTTAACAGTTATTTTTTCCACATTTGCTGCTTCGTCAACAAGGATTTTTTTTCTCTCATATCCAACACCTCTTTCACAGAGGGCAGTAATGATTGTATTTCTGTTGTTAAAGCGGGTGAGAAATTTATCAAAATATGTTTGGTCATAAGACGTTTTTTTCATGCCATATTCCTTATCGTTATAAGCGTAAAAATCTACAGGTAGGTTTAATAAAACACTTTTCAGCGGGAAGCAGACATTTTAATGAGGCAGCAGCTATCTTGCAATCACTTTCGCGCCAGCGCCTGAATGCTTGCCCGTGCCCGAAAATGCACGGATTGTCATTCTCGCGCAAGCGCATAGGTGTCCCCTTAAGCGTTATCTCCTCTCCACTTGTGGCAGAGTGTGAGGGTGGGGGCCTTCCATCCGGCCTTCGGCCACCTTCTCCCACGTGTGGGAGAAGGGAAAGAAAGCTTAAGTTGACACCTATGCGGCTTCGCGGGAATGACAAGTAGACTACAAAGCTTCTGGGCAACGAAATGCGTTTAATATTCCCTGTAAGAAGGGATTAACTATGCCGCTGGCATAGAGTTCATAGCTGGCGGTAGTGCTGTTGCTGCCAAATGTTAGGCGGAAATGCTTGGGGTTGGTAGTTGCTTCGAGTTTAGATTTATCTAAGATTCTAAACCAGGACCAAGGGCCGGTTTCGGTCATGACAATCTTCTTGCCTAAATCATCAGTGAACGTGAGTTCTGTGTGGCTAGGGCCAGGGCCGGGCCAACTTAAAGAGATGATCTGTTCGTTATCTTTTTGGAAAGCGGCAAGTTGCCCTTCAAGATCGAGAGTAAAACTTTGGACGCCAGCGCCTAGCTCTACGGGTACGATTGAAAAAGCGATAGCAGGTTGTCTATTTTCATCTGGGAAAAACATTTTTTGAATCAGAGCTGCCCTGATAAACATTTCCAAAGTAGGTTGAGGAATATTGATTCTTTGCCCGTCTACATTTTTCCATTCCCAATATAAACGACTGCTATCAACAAAGGGTTGTAAGTAAGTTTTAAAGAAAGTATCTACGACACCATTGTTCCCAAAAAAATTGGCGAAGTCAGACATGGCAATGTCAATGGTAGAGTCTTTAAACAATGGATAGCGATTATTAAGCACCGCGGCGTATTGTGGATAGACAGTCGCGATCCAAATACGATTTAAATAAGCTTGGGTATTTTGCAAAATAATCCGCCAACTTTCGGCTGCAATGGTCGTGTGCCAAGTGCGCAAAGGTTCAGGTAACATTCTAGCTTGTTGTAACAGAGCGGCAATGGCATCACCACCGTTTTGATTTTCCATACGATTTTTAGCAGCGTCATAGGAGATTTTTAAAGAGTCAGGAGACAGTGCTATTCGATTTAAATACTCTCTCACTGCTAAGAGTATGCTTTGGTTGGTATTTTTAAGAACATCATTTGATAACGCATTCAAAGCGAGAAAACGGGTACTAACTTGTTGTGTGAACTCCACAGAGTCAGAAATCGGTTGAGTATTATTTTTAATGGTATTAATTAATTGAATTAAAGGCGATTGCGGATTATTTAATAAATTAATGGCGCTGATAATCTGACTAATGTTTGAAAATTCATCCATTTTGATTTTTGCTAAGATATTTGACCAAGTCACAGCGTATTCATTGATATAAATCGCTTTCACTTCACTGGTTAATTGATTCAGCGCTATATCCGAGAAAGAAGGTTGAGCTTTTCTATCTAATACCCAGTTACCATTCGTGATTTCCTGACAGGTTTTTTCAATTTCTGAGTAATAAACATTTCGGAAGTTTTTAATATCATAAATTCCGGAGATTTCACGCGGGATGTTACTGAATAAATTAGCGGCCTCATTGGGTAGAATTTTGACTGAAGAGCGCTGGTATTGATTTTGTAAGATCGTTAAGACCAAGCGCGACTGTGGCATATTATTAAGCAGAGCACGAGTATTTTCGATGACTCTACTATCCAGAGGAATGGCTTTCATCGGTTGTGATAACAAAGCAGCAAGATGCTTACTCAGGGCATCTTGATTCTCATTTTTGATATTTTGATGCCAGTAATTTTCAAACCAGGACATGAAGTATTTATTATCGAAATGGTCTGGGTGACCTAGCATAAGATAAATTTTCAAACTTGAATAAAGTTGGTTGCAATTTTCTTCTTTAACATTGTCGAGTTGACTTTCAATCGATGTTTTCAAATAGGGAACAAACTGTGAAGTGAGCAGTTTTAAATAAAGTTGTTCGGTTTTTTTGTATAACTTACGAGATTCATGAATTCCTACTCGATTATACCAGTGTTGTGGCGAAGCGCTTAAGGTCTTTAATGTGCTCTGTAAAATATTAAGTTCTGCAAGTAAAGGTTCTTCAGATTGTGCTTTAGTCGCTATGTGTTTGCTAATTAATTCTTGTGCTTCGGTAATGATCACCTGGTTATACTTGTAACTATTTAAAATAAAAAATACGCACAGTACCGTCAAAATAATGGTGAACAAATTACCCCATGACTGAATACGATGATTGGGATTGTTATGATTATAAAATTGAGTTTCAGGAAAAATAACACGTTTGAACAGCTCTTTAGCAAAAAAAACTTTAGGGGGTATTGCACGATGGTTATTGTTAAGTGGTTGAACATCATAGGCATTCATTACGCTTCTGGAAAGATTATCAATGGGGATATCTTTTTGTATGGAACTCGTAAAAAAATGCCTCGAAGATTTACCTGGGTACTGGGCAGAATGATATTGAGTAGTTTTGCAAGAGAACCTTTTAAATATTCCATCTGCAGGGGGAAATTTTTAATCTTGCCAATCTTATCTAGACTATTTTCCTTGCCTAATCGTGAAATAACACGTTCGTTGAGGCGTATTAGTAGGTTTGTATATTCTTCATTGAATAATTCTGGTAAGGATTGGGGCTTCTGGGTGAGTGGGAAGCTCATACCAAAAATCTGATTGCGTTCTTCAGGACTAAGATCTTCAAAAAATTCCGTGAAACCATCGATCAAATCTGAGCGCGTAATAATGAGGTAAATTGGAAAGTCATTAAATTCGACTAATAAATCAGTAATAATTTGTCCGAGTCTTAGGAGTTGATTATGTTCTCGTGGATTTACAGTTAACTCTTGCAAGTTTATAGTGAGAATGACGCCATTAATTGGCTTAAAAGCACGATATTTTTTTAATAATTTAAAAAAGCCTTGAAACAGTTGAGTCGTGGTCGTTGCTGAGGTTTTGTTGTCACGTAAATAACAACCACCAACGTCTATAAATACAGCTTCATCCGCAAGCAGCCAACTAAAATTTTTAGTTGGAGTTATCGATGGCGGCAAATTATCTAAGCCCCTCAAATTTAAATCTGCTTTAGATAAGATCGTGCTTTTGCCTGAATTAGTTGGCCCTAATACTAAAAACCAAGGTTTTTTGTAGCGAAATAAAAAACTTTTAAAAATATTCTGATATAAAGTCCGTAGCACGTTTCTGATGGTCATTTGAAGCGTGTGTAATTCTTGATGTACTTCTTCAGGTAGAAGAATATCAATTGGGATTTGAGTTTTATCTGTGCGTAGGTATTCAATGACATAGAAAATGATAAAAACCAGGATGCTCGCGAGAATTCGATAATTGAGCGTCGCAAAGGGCATAATTCCGGCGAAAGCAATATAGGGGCCAATTGACCAAAGTAAGAAGATTGTTAGTAGAGTACTTACTTGAAATTTTTTATTTTGAATAATATTTATAAAATGCCTCATTAATATCCTGCTCCTACATTATCAGTCAGAGGAGCCATAGGCTTGTTTTTTATGTCATTTAAATATTGAGTAATTGGGGCTGCCGTTTGGTGCAGACTTAGGTAACAACAACCAAACAGAATCAATAATATTGTCGCCATAATTAAACTGACCACCCAAGGTGGAGGTAGTAAGTGTAAGTAAGATTTTTTGCGTGTTTGCAAATAATTAAAAGGGATAGGAGAGATATAAAATCCTTTGGAGAATTCTTCTTTATAATAAGTAATAGTTGCTAAGAGGTTTTCGGTGATCGAACCTAACTCAAGTAATCCTCTCTCAATATTTCGATATTTGCCTTCATACCCCAATCTCAAGCAGAGGTAGATTAATTCCATGAGATCAATATTGGTTTCCGGGTCCTGTAAAGATCGATCAAGGATCAGAAAAAAGTGATCGCTGTCCCATAAATCTTTATGGAAATAATCGACCAAACTATATTTTTTCCAATTAAGATCAGGCCAGAGAGTTATCGCAATCAGTTCATCCAGTAATGCACAAAGCACGTAACGTGCGGCAAGAATTAATTGCGGTCGATAACCAAAGTTTTGAGCTTTATTCTCAAAAGCTTTAATTTCATGACAAATATTTTGATGCAAACTGGCAGCATCGGCTGGAACGTTAATCCGTCTTAATTTGGTAGCTAGTGTTAAAAGTGGGTCGGCAGCGTTAATAATATTATTAACACCAATAGTAGAAGAGAAAGCTTTAGTTCGGTAGTAAGAGGAAGACAAAGCCACTATTGAATTAGTCGAGTCAATCCCGTCGGTATGAACAGCACTGTCTTCTAGTTCGAGTAAGGAACTAGCCCATGTCTTTATATCAACTTCATAGTTATCTCTATCCATTCACGACAACGACCTTGTTATATACTAATTGGCATCATGTATCTTATTGCTTAGGGCTCGGTGACCAATGTCAGTCCGGTAATAAATATTTTCCCATTTTATTGGAGACACCACTTCATAAGCACGACGTTGTGCTTCTTTAATGTTATCGCCAAGCGCTGTGACACAAAGCACTCTACCTCCTGAGGTCACAACTTGGCCATTTTTTATGGCGGTCCCTGCATGGAATATCTTCCAGTTATTGCCTGCTTCGTGAGTGAGTCCGTGGATAATGTCGCCTTTTCGGTATTGATCAGGATAACCACCTGCAGCCAGTACAACGCCAAGTGCTGATCGGCTATCCCATTCAATATTTATTTGGTCTAGTTTCTTATCTAACGCGTGCAAGCAAATCTCTACAAGATCTGATTTCAGGCGCATCATAATTGGTTGAGTTTCCGGATCACCTAGGCGGCAATTATACTCTAAAACCTTTAGGGTGCCATCCTTTGTCACCATTAAGCCGGCATATAGAAAACCAAGGTATTTGTGCCCGAGCTTAGTCATGCCTTTGACGGTAGGAAGCATGATCTCGTTCATAATACGATGTTCAAGATCTTGGTTGATGTTATAGGCTGGCGAGAAGGCTCCCATGCCTCCTGTGTTTGGGCCTGCGTCACCGTTATCACGTGTTTTATGATCTTGAGAGCTTGCTAATGGGACAATATGGTTGCCATCAACAATCGCAATAAAGCTTGCTTCATCCCCTTCTAAAAATTCTTAAATAATAATGCAGTGCCCCGCTTGGCCAAAGACATTGCCAATCAGCATATCTTCTGCGGCAGTTATCGCTTCTTTTTTATTGTTGGCAATCACCACACCCTTGCCTGCTGCTAAGCCATCAGCTTTGACAACCATTTTCGAATAGGGCAAATTTTTGATGTACTCTACCGCTTCGTCAATATCAGAAAATGCGGAGTAAGTAGCCGTTGGGATTTTAAATCGCTGCATAAATTGTTTACTGAAATGTTTCGAAGATTCAAGTTGCGCTGCCGCTTTACTTGGTCCGAAACACAGTAATTTTTCTTTGGAAAAGACGTCAACAATACCTGCAGCTAAAGGTGCTTCAGGACCAATAATAGTGAGATTGATTTGTTGTTGCTTGGCGAAATCTAGGAGGTGTTTGATATCGTTACTACTAATGGCAACATTTTGGGTTTTAGCTTCGTGTGCTGTCCCTGCATTACCTGGAGCCACAAAAATTTCTTTTACATCTGGCGATTGAGCCACTTTCCAAGCAAGAGCATGTTCTCTACCACCGCTGCCGACTATCAGTATCTTCATGGTTCACCTTCGAAAATCGGTAATTATACACGGTAGCCTGGGTGCAGCGAAGCGGAACTCAGGAACTTTTGATTTTTCCTTTGCTACTACGTGCCCGCGCCCGCGTGCGCGAAAAAATCTTAAAATTCCGGGCGGGCACGCGAGTGCGCCTCGGCATCAATATAAGTTATCCCTCTCCCACTTGTGAGAAAGGGTTAAGGCCCTCATCCGGCCTTCGGCCACCTTCTCCCACAAGTGGGAGAAGGGAAAAAACTTAAGTTGATGCCTATGCGTGGGCACGTAGAAAGACTTTAATGCCTAAAATGTCTTTGGTGGGTAAACACCATCGCAATATTATACTCATTCGCGGCAGCAATAACTTCTTCGTCTCGCATGGAGCCACCTGGTTGGATGATTGCGCTGATTCCTGCGGCTGCAGCCTGGTCAATACTGTCTCTAAATGGAAAAAAAGCATCGGAGGCTAAGCATGAACCTATCAAACTAAAGCCTGCTTCCTCCGCTTTTTCTTTGGCAATTTTGGCACTAAAAACTCGAGACATTTGGCCTGCGCCTATCCCGATAGTCATGTTGTCTTTGGCATAAACAATGGCATTGGATTTAACGAAACGAACGACTTGCCAGGCAAATAATAAATCCGCCATTTCAGTTTCTGTGGCTTGGCGTTGCGTGACAGAATCAAGCTTAAGGGGGGAGGGCAGATTATCACGTTCTTGCACTAGCAAACCACCATTGACACTTTTAAATTCTAGATGGCTAGTCAGAGAAGTTTTTGCGCAGGTGGTGGTCAATATTCTCAAATTCGGTTTTTGCTCTGCTATTTCTAAAGCCTGCGCGCTTACGCCTGGTGCGATAATCACTTCTACAAATTGATTGGCAATGATTTTTGCTAGGGTATCGGCATCTAGCTTCTGATTAAAAGCAATGATCCCTCCAAAAGCAGACGTAGAATCTGCACTATAGGCTTTTTCGTAGGCACTTTGTAAATTATTCGCTAATGCGACCGCGCAAGGGTTGGCATGTTTAACAATAACACAAGCGGGCTGTGAAAATTGTAAAACACATTCTAGAGCGGAATCGGCATCGTTAATATTGTTATATGATAAAGGTTTGCCATGCTGTTGAGTGGCGCAGCCGATCGCAGCGGTTGGCTCATTATTCTCAATTGAGTAAAAGGCTGCTTGCTGATGTGGATTTTCTCCATAACGTAAAGCGATTTTTTTCTCAAACTGTAGGGTTAAAGATGACGGGAACGGAACTTGATTCTTTTGATTGTGAGAATCAATACTCGAGAAGTAATTGCTAATAGCCGCATCATATTTGGCAACGTGAGAGAAGACTTTTTTAGCCAATTGAAAGCGTGTCTCTAACCGGGTGTTCTGTTGTTCATCAATTTCTTTAAGTACTGTTGAGTAATCCTTTTGATCGACTATAACAGTGGTTAGCGCAAAATTTTTTGCGGCAGCACGTAGCAAAGTTGGGCCACCAATGTCGATGTTTTCAATGGCATCTTCAAAGGTACTTTCGTCTCTTGCAATTGTTTTTTCAAAAGGGTAGAGAGTCACGACTACTAAACCAATTCTGGGAAAGTCATGATTTTTCAGAACCTGTTCATCGAAGTCACGTGCGAGAATACCGGCATAAATCTTGGGATGTAGTGTTTTAACTCGACCATCCATGAGCTCTTCAAAACCGGTGAAATCGGCAATATCGATGACAGGGATTTGATTTTGTTTTAATAGCGCAGCGGTTCCGCCGGTCGACAACAGAGTAATTTTTCTTTTGGAAAGCTCAAGAGCGAATTCAACAATGCCTGTTTTGTCAGAAACACTTAGCAGAGCATGAGTAAGGGGATTTGCATTAATCATCAAGGTGGTATTGTTTTAGTTTTTTTCGCAGCGTTCCTCGACTTAAACCTAGTAGGATAGCCGCTTGGCTTTGATTATTTTTAGTTAAGCTCATCACAACTTCAAGTAGAGGCGCTTCGACTTGATTTAATACCAATTCATAGAGGTTGGCTGGGTTTTGGTCCTCTAAATGAGTGAGATAATCTTCAAGGGCTCTTTTAACAATATGTCGTAATGGTGGGGCAGAATTAGCAATCACTTCTTCTCTGCCTTCAAGAACTGCGTGTTCGGTGCTGTTCATGTTTTTTCCTTAATCGATCTACGAAGAAATGAAATGGGAGTCAAGTCGCGAAGCATTATAGCATTGCAAATTGGCTTCTCAAGTTTTTCGTTGTCCATAAATCTCCGTCCACATCGTGCCCTTGCCCGAAATTAATCGGGCAAGGGCACGATGTAGGACAAATCAATAAATTGTTTGATTAAAAAACAATTTCTGAGATCATAGCCAGCCTCTTATTTAGGAAAAATCTTTGAAAAAATCACGTAGCTTAAGAACAATCAGTGAACTTGCGCAAGAACAGCTCGTTGCTGCAGAGGATGTCTTGGCTTTGGAAAAAGTCGCTGCGGCCTTTAATGTGGCAATAACGCCTACTGTAGCTACCCTTTTAAAAAATTTTCCTAAAGAAAACGCTATCCACAAGCAATTTGTGCCGCAGGTTGCCGAACTTGAACATTCTCCAGAAGAGTTAGCTGATCCCATTGGCGATAGTCAATTTGAAAAGGTTAAAGGACTCATTCATCGTTATCCAGATCGCTGCTTGCTCAAAGTAGCAAATGTTTGTCCAATTTATTGTCGTTTTTGCTTTAGAAAAGAAATGATTGGGGCTGGAAGTGATGCAATGTCTTCGGCCGATTTGGTCAAAGCTTATGAATATATCCGCGAACATCCTAGTATTTGGGAGGTTATTCTAACCGGAGGTGATCCGCTGATCTTAAAGCCTGCCCACCTCAAACGCATACTTGATCAATTGGTTGCGATATCACATGTGGAGGTGTTACGTATTCACAGCCGGTTACCGATTGTCGATCCGGAAAAAGTGTCGCAACAATTGCTTGAAACCTTAACTATCTCTAAAGCACTTTATATAGTTGTGCACGTCAATCACCCGGATGAATTAACCCCAGAAGTCATCAAAAGCTGTGCTTCATTAATTGATAAGGGTATTCCATTACTGAGTCAGTCAGTGCTGCTCAAAGGGGTCAATGATGATCCTGACGTTCTCAAGTCGCTATTTCGAAAACTAGTTGCGAACAGAATTAAACCTTATTACTTGCATCATCCTGATCTCGTCAGAGGAACAAGTCACTTTCGTCTGAGTATTTCGGAAGGTCAAAACTTAGTACAACAATTGCAAGGGCATCTATCCGGTTTGTGTCAGCCAACTTATGTTATCGATATTCCTGGTGGCGGTGGCAAAGTCCCACTTGGGCCCTGTTACGCCCATCAAAGTAAAGACGGTTGGAAATTAGAGAATTATCTAGGCGAAGTTTTTTCGTATGAGTAATTATATCCGCTACGAGTATATTTTTTTAAAATCGATTCTCACCCAGTCTTCTTGATGTGTTATCTGCTTCATTTCGAACCAGGGTTGATAAGCATCAATCACATCATGACTCTGTTCATCTAAAATGCCGGAAAGCACCAGTTGACCTTGTGGTTTAACAAGCGCTGCGAAGTCTTTAGCGAGTTGGATAAGTGGATTAGCTAAAATATTAGCTATCAAAATATCAACAGTTTGAGAACTCGTTATCTCTTGTGGAAAGTAAGTACTAATTTGTTGTTGGTCAATGTCATTACGATCAGCGTTTTCTCGGGTGGCATGAATCGCCTGAGGGTCATGATCGACAGCCAAAACTTTTGCGGCTCCTAGTTTTATTGCTGCAATGCTGAGGATGCCCGAGCCACAACCATAATCCATCACAATTTCATTACCTTGAATATACTGATCTAACCAGCGAAGGCACATTGCGGTGGTCGGATGCTTGCCAGTTCCGAACGCAAGCCCTGGGTCCAACACCACATCGGTAGATCCTTGCGACTCATTTTGATAACTAGGGATAATCCGTAGGCGCTCTCCAAATTGCATGGGTGTGAAATCTTGCATCCAGGTTCGTTCCCATTGCTGATCCGCCAGATGATTGATTTCATAATGAGTTGCAGGATACTGATCCAAGATAAGCGCGAGGATTTTCTTTGGATCCGTTTGTTCATCAAACAATCCAGTAGCAATGACTTCATCCCAAACAGGTGGCGCATTGTTAATGTCTGGCTCGTAAATGGGTTGATCACCTGCATCTTGAAGTGTCACGGCAAGAGCATTGTTGACCTCCAGGATGCTACTAATCAATTCTGACATTTCAGAACTGATCCAGAGTTTGAGTTCAACCCAGGCCATATTATTTTGCTATGCCTAATTTCTTTTCTAAATAATGAATATTATTGCCACCTCTGATGAACTCTGGGTCATTCAAAACACTTTGGTGAAGAGCAATATTAGTTTTAATACCTTCAATAATCATTTCATCTAAGGCGTTGTTCATCCTTGCAATTGCAATTTCTCGGGTCTCACCATAGCTGATGATTTTGCCAATCATGGAGTCATAGTAAGGAGGAACACGATAATTATTGTAAATATGAGTATCGACCCGAATACCAGGTCCACCTGGCGCATGATATAAGTTAATGACGCCCGGAGAGGGTAAGAAAGTTTTTGAATCTTCAGCATTAATACGGCATTCAATCGCATGGCCCTTGAATACAATATCTTTTTGTTGGTAGTGAAGGGGTTCCCCTGCGGCAATCAGGATCTGCTCTTTAACCAAATCAACACCAGTGATCATCTCAGTAACAGGGTGTTCAACTTGAATTCTGGTATTCATTTCGATGAAATAAAATTCGCCATCTTGGAAAAGAAATTCAAATGTTCCTGCACCTCGATAGGAAAGTTCTTTGCAAGCCGCCACGCAACGTTCTCCAATTTGGGTTCGTTGCTCTTCTGTGATTCCAGGAGCCGGTGCTTCTTCAATCACTTTTTGATGGCGTCGTTGCGTGGAACAATCACGTTCTCCAAGATGAATTGCATTTCCTTTGCCATCTCCCAATACTTGAAATTCAATGTGTCGGGGATGGTCCAAAAACTTTTCCATGTAAACATGTGAATTACCAAAGGCTGCTTCAGCTTCGGTTCGGGTCATCGCTATGGCATTGAGTAAATCGCGTTCTTCGCGCACGACTCTCATTCCTCGACCACCGCCACCACCAGCTGCCTTAATAATGACCGGTAGCCCAATAGTTTTTGCAATTTCAATATTCACGTCGCCATCATGTCCTAAGGCGCCATTGGAACCTGGTACACAGGGAATACCGGCTGTGCGCATTGCATTAATTGCAGACACTTTGTCACCCATCTCTCTAATCGTGGCGGCAGTGGGTCCGATAAAAATAAAACCGCTTTCTTCAACAGCTTCTGCGAAATCGGCGTTTTCAGCTAAAAAACCGTAGCCCGGATGAATGGCATCGACATCGGTGATTTCCGCTGCACTGATAACGGCGGGGATATTCAGATAACTATCTGTTGAGTTTGAAGGACCGATGCAAACTGCTTCGTCAGCCAGTCCAACATGCTTTAAGTTTTCGTCTGCCTTAGAATAAACAGCTACCGTTTTAATGCCGAGTTCTTTGCAGGCACGTAGAATGCGAAGAGCAATCTCCCCGCGATTAGCAATGAGGATTTTTTTTACCATATTTGTCTACTCTTCAATAATAAAGAGTGGTTGGTCATATTCAACGGGCTGTTCGTTGTCGACCAGGCGAGCGCTTATGACGCCTGATTTATCAGCTTCGATTTGGTTGAACATTTTCATGGCTTCAATGAGACAGAGTACGTGTCCGGCCTCTACACGTTGACCAAGTTCGACAAAAGGTTTAGCTCCTGGTGTTGGCGCTATATATACCGTACCCACCATTGGAGATTTAACGCTGTGACCTTTCGTTTCAAAGCTTTCTTGAGCGGGTGGAGTTTCATTAGTGGTAGCTATTTGAGGTTGAGAAGGTGCAATGTGATGATGTGTTATTGAGGCGGCGCCCGTTGGTGGTTGGTTTCCAGTTGGATAGCGGCTGACTCGAATCGATTTTTCACCTTCTTGAATTTCAATTTCTCCGATACCGGTATCTTCTACCAACTCTATTAATTTTTTTACTGTTCTGATATCCATCGGTTAAGATTACTCCGTTGCTAATAGGTAATGATGGGCCTCTTCCAGGGCCAATAAATAACTTCGATCACCAAAACCACTAATTACCCCCAAGGCAATGTCAGAGAAATAGGAGTGGTGACGAAATGGCTCACGTTTAAAAATATTGCTTAAATGAACCTCAATAAATGGCACAGCTACTGCTAGTAGAGCATCACGCAAAGCAATACTGTAATGAGTAAAGGCAGCTGGGTTAATGATAATGAACGCTATCTCATCGTTAGGGGCTTGTTGTATTTTTTCGATCAGTTGCTGTTCGCTATTACTTTGAAAACAAAATAGCTGATGCTCCAGTTTTTTACCTTCCTGTACTAACGATTTATTGATACTATCCAGGGTTTTCGAGCCGTACACATCGGGTTCTCGGGATCCCAGAAGATTCAAATTAGGTCCATGTATTATCAAGATTTTTGCCATAGGGCGCGATTTTAGCCTTAAGTCTTTGTCCTTGTCTAGTTTTAGTAACTTCATGGCATTTTGCGTCGTTTTGCGTTTTTTGGTGATTTAACTGTTTCTGTAAATACACTCCTAAGACGTGACCGTGCCCGAGTTTACAAATCTTCGGGCGCGGGCACGCACGCGGGCACGGGCACGTAAATATGCCTGCCATCCTTGAAGCTCAGTAAGAAATCCTATACAATCCCCTGTTTTTACCAATTTCCACTCCTTGCCCCTCATTTTCCATTTGGGGCTGTTTTAACATCCATAAGGAGCAATCAATGCGACATTATGAAGTTGTCTTTCTAGTTCATCCTGATCAGAGTGATCAGGTTCCTTCGATGATCAAACGATATAAAAGTTTGATTAAACAACATGATGGCACTATCCATCGGCTCGAAGATTGGGGTAGACGGCAATTAGCTTACTCTATCAATAAGGTGCATAAGGCACATTATGTTCTAATGAATATCGAATGCAACCAAGCGACGATAGAAGAACTTGAAAGTTCTTTTCGATTCAATGATGCGGTAATCCGTTATTTAATCTTGAACAAAGATAAACCAATTACTGAGGCTTCCTCCATGATGAAAGGGCACGAGGATTCTCGTGAACATAAGTCAGACCGTGTTACAGAAGATTTCCAAGAAGAAACTTTTGTAGAAGACTAAACCATCAAATCGAATTAGGAGAATATTGTGGCTAACTATCGTAAAAAATTCTGCCGTTTTTCTGCAGAAGGCATCAAAGAAATCGATTACAAAGATATTGGAATCCTTAAGAATTACATTATGGAATCCGGAAGAATTGTTCCAAGTCGAATAACTGGAACTTCTGCTAAATATCAAAGACAACTTGCAAAAGCAATCAAGCTTGCTCGTTATCTATCGCTTTTGCCTTATTGCGATTTGCATGACAGATAGTTTTTGAAATAGCGAAATCAATTAAGCTTAGGTGAGTGTAATGGTAAGAAGATGGGGTGAACAAGTTATCCGCAGACAGCAATATGCGTCAACCTTAGCGTTAATTTTTGCATTTTTGTCATTTTTTAACTTGCCTATTGGGTGGTTAAGTAGCGTCATTATTGCATTAGTTACGTTGCAAAACGGCCCCCAGCGCGGTCTTATGGTCATCGCTTGGGCAATTTTGCCTGCTGTTGCAATGCTGTGTTTAGGAAACTACGTCATTTTTATTGATGTCGTGCTCCATTATCTATTAGCATGGGCTTTGGCAGTGATGTTGCGTAGATCTTCTTCGTGGCTGTCGCTTCTGAATTATAGTGCCCTCCTGGGTGTATTTAGTGTTATTGTCATTCATTACTTTGCGCCAGAACTACAAAGCTGGTTGAGTTCGCAAATTGCATCCATAGCAAAAGAATATCAGTCTGTTTCGATGTTTAAGATCTCATCATCTGATATGGACGCATGGCTAAATTACATTAATTTATTTGCTACGGGTCTTTTAGTATTAGCCACGCTACTCTCCAACTTATTCTTTGTTATGTTGGCAAGGTGGTGGCAAAGTCAGGTAGTGACTGGGATCAATCTACAGAAGGAATGCCAGGAAGTTCGTGGTCATTATGTTGCAGCCTTATTACTACCTTTAGTAGTGGCTGGTTTATACCTGAATAGCTTGTTATTTTTTAATATTTTGATTGTTGCTATCATGCCTTTTGTTTTTTGTGGCTTAAGTATTCTTCATGCATTCAGCGCCACAAAGAAAAATGGTGGCATTTTTTTAATTGTTTTTTATGGGATTTTTGTCTTTCTTGCTCCTTACGTTGTTATGTTTTTAACAATGTCTGGGTGGTTAGACAGTTTTCTCAATTTCAGAAAAAAATTTATTGTTGCGAATATTGTTGAAGAATAGCGACAACAAATACATTAATAGTGTGAGATAAGGTGATTCATTATGGAAATTATTTTATTAGAGAAAGTTCATAAACTGGGCAATATTGGCGATAAAGTGAATGTTCGTGCAGGTTATGGGCGCAATTTTTTGATTCCTGAAGGCAAAGCCGTTCCAGCGACTAAAGAAAACTTGTCGAAGTTTCAAGAGCGACGTGCTGAACTTGAAAAGGTTGCCTCAGAGAATTTGGCAGCAGCTAAACAACGCGCTGAAGCATTGTCTAAATTAAATGTAAAGATTACCAGTAAATCTGGAGAAGAAGGTAAGCTTTATGGTTCGATTGGTACTAAGGATATTGCGGATGCAATTACCAAATCGGGCGAAAAAGTTCTTAAATCTGAAGTGCGCCTTCCAAATGGGCCTATCAGACAAACCGGTGAACAAGACATAGATTTACAATTGCATTCTGATATTACGATTACTATCAAAGTGAACGTGGTTGCTGAAAGTTAGTCTCGTAACTGAGTAGCTTAGACGAAGCCCATTGTACTTGTCATTCCCGCGAAAGCGCTAAGCGTTATTGTTCTCTCCCGCTGGTGGGAGAGGGTTGGGGTGAGGGCCCCTCATCCGGCCTTCGGCCACCTTCTCCCACAAGTGGAGAAGGGATAATATTTAAGTTGACGCCTATGCGCGAAAGCGAAAATGACAAGTACGAGCTGGAAAAAAATTATCTCCTTCCTCGAGTGTTCCCATGACTAGAATTGTTGAAAACAAAAAGATAGACGCTCAAATCGAACAACTAAAACTTCCACCTCATTCTATAGAAGCAGAACAATCAGTTCTTGGCTCACTGATGCTTGATAACAAGTCTTGGGATAAAGTTGTTGATAAGGTTACTGAAGCAGATTTTTATCATCAGGGTCATCGTTTAATATTTAAAGTCTTAACCGAATTATCCAAAAAAAATGTACCATTCGATGTTCTAACGGTTGCAGATTCACTTAAAAATCTCCTTCAGCTCGATAATATCGGTGGTGAACTCTATCTTTTTGAATTGGTTAGAAATACGCCAAGCGCTGCCAATATCGTGGCCTACGCTGAAATTGTCAGAGAACGATCCATTTTGCGACAATTAATTAGTATCGCAAATGAAATTGCGGATACTGCCTTCCGCCCACAAGGTCAAGAAAGCGGTCAAATTCTCGATAGCGCTGAGCAAAAAATATTTAAAATTGCAGAGCAAGGATCGCGTGGTAGTGGTCCGCGTCCTCTAACTGAATATGTTGCAAAAGCAACGGATCGTATTGATACACTTTACTATTCTAATCAGGCGGTGACTGGAACTCCGACCGGCTTTAAAGATTTCGATGAAATGACTGCCGGATTGCAGGCGGGTGATTTGGTGATAGTTGCGGGTAGACCGTCAATGGGAAAAACGACGTTTGCGATGAATATTGCCGAAAATGCTGCGATCCAGAATAAACAAGCAGTGCTAGTGTTCAGTATGGAAATGCCAGGAGAACAGTTAGCATTACGGATGTTGTCGTCATTAGGAAGAATTGATCAGCATCGCGTTCGTAACGGTAAGCTCCAAGATGATGATTGGCCTCGAATGACTTCCGCGGTGAGTATGCTCTCGGATGCGCCTATGTTTATTGATGACACACCCGCCTTGAGTCCAGCTGAAGTGAGAGCGCGAGCGAGAAGACTGATTCGTGAACATGGCAAATTGGGCTTAATAGTGGTCGACTATTTACAGCTGATGCAGGTGCCAGGCTATAAAGAAAACAGAACCAATGAAATTTCTGAAATTTCAAGATCATTGAAAGCACTTGCGAAGGAGCTCTCTGTGCCGGTTCTAGCTCTTTCACAGCTAAATAGAAGTTTGGAGCAACGTCATGATCGTAGACCGGTGATGTCGGACCTACGAGAAAGTGGAGCCATTGAGCAAGATGCCGATTTAATTGTGTTTATCTATCGAGATGAAGTCTATAACGAAGACAGCCCCGACAAAGGCAAGGCGGAGATCATTATCGCTAAGCAAAGAAATGGTCCGATCGGTAAAACTATGCTGACCTTCTTGGGTCAATATACCGTATTTGAAAATTATACTGGAGCTAAATACCACGAGGTATTTCCGTGAGTGATCGTGCCCAGGCTATAATCAACACAGATGCACTACAGCACAATCTTCAAAAAGTTCGAGAATTAGCGCCAGATTCCAAAGTACTCGCTATGGTAAAGGGTAACGCTTACGGACATGGTTTAGTCGCAATTGGCAAAATCTTAAACACCATTGATGGTTTGGGTGTGGCCTGCCTTGATGAAGCAATAAAACTAAGAGAAGGTGGAGTTCATACGCCAATTGTCTTGATGTCAGGTGTTTATTGTCTTGAAGATTTAAAGTTGGTCGATTTGTACAATTTGCAAATTGTGGTTCATGATCCTTTCCAAATCACATTATTAGAATCTCAATTTATCCAAAGGCCTATTAAGACTTGGCTTAAAATTGATACCGGAATGCACCGCTTAGGTTTTGCTCCGAATGTTTTTAAAAATGCCTATCAAAAACTTGCCAATAACAACCTCGTAAAACAGCCGCTAACAGTAATGACTCATCTTGCTAATGCAGATGATTTAAATAAAAAAGATTTTACCCTAGAACAATTTGAACGGTTTAAGCATGCAACCCAAGGTGTGCAGTGTACCAAAAGCATCGCAAATTCTGCGGGCATCATGTCCTGGCCAGAAACGATTGCCCAATGGAACAGGCCTGGAATTATGCTTTATGGTGTTTCGCCAGTTATCAATAAGATTGGCCGTGACTTTGATTTATTGCCGGTGATGACTCTTAAATCAAAAGTCATTGCACTACACGATTTACGCAAAGGCGATGCAATTGGTTATGGCAGTACTTATATTTGTCCTGACGATATGCGAATAGCTGTGGTGGCTATTGGCTACGGCGATGGTTATCCAAGACATGCTAAGAACGGTTGTCCTGTTCTAGTGCGAAAGACACGTTGTCCTTTAGTGGGAAGAGTATCAATGGATATGATTACAATTGATGTCAGCAATTGTCCTGAAGTTGCTATCGGAGATTCTGTTATATTGTGGGGGGATGACTTACCGGTTGAAGCTGTGGCAAAATATGCTGACACAATTGCCTATGAATTGTTGTGTAGTGTATCGCGTCGCGTTTCTTTTGCTTATTTGCCACTTGGAAAAAATAATAATAATAACATTCAGCATTAGACTATTACTTTGGAAGCAATTCACAAGTTATTCTTTTACAAGCCCTAAGAGCTGAAAAACATAAAACAAACGAGGTTGTTTGTGATTCGTCTTTTGATTTTGACCATGGTTTTGGTCTTAGCAGGATGTGCTTCTACATTGCCGCCACCCAGAAATAAAGAAAATTTGGGGGCAATCTTCAAAGAATATCCTCAGTGGTATAAGTCTGCAAAAAAATGCGAACGTAAGTGGGGCGTCCCAGTCAATGTTCAGATGGCTATTATTTATTATGAGTCTGCGTTCAAGGGTGACGCTCGTCCGCCTTGTAAAAAGTTTTTAGGAATCCCAACGTGGGAACACATTTCGTCAGCATATGGGTATGCTCAAGCTTTGGATGGTACTTGGGAAGATTATTTAGCGTGCTGTAGTCCTTGGTTTGCAAAAAGAAATAAATTCGACTCCGCAACAGATTTCATAGGATGGTACAGTGCTCAGGCGCGCCAACGTCTAGGCATTTCTTCAGAGGATTCTTACCATTTATATTTAGCTTATCATGAAGGACTAACTGGCTATCAACGACAAAGCTATTTAAGAAAACCATGGCTAATGAATTATGCACGAAAAGTTGCGGTAAAATCCCAAGTGTTTCAAAATCAACTGGCCTATGTTGACAGTCCTTATAATTACTGTCCTATGCCGGTCAGTGTTCCGACACCGATGCCAGAAAGTGTTGCACCTTCTTTACCGATGCCAGAGGAAAATTCCGGTTCGCCAGACCTTGAGCCCCCAGCTTTAATGACTTGCAAAGACGGAGAGCAGCAAGACTTTGAGGCGAACATGTAATTAACTTCTTACTCCCTTCTCCCGCTTGCGGGAGAAGGGAGTAAGAAAGGAGTAACAAGTTGTGGGTAAACTTATGTGTACACGATTGTTAATCCTGAATAATAATGCAATTCCTGCCTGCCTCTTTCGCACGATATAACCTTTTGTCAGCAGCCAAAATAATATCTTTACTAGAAGTATAAGGTGGGCAACTTGCTATGCCAGCACTAAATGTCACCGTAAAAGAGCACTGTGCGATATTGTGTCGTTCTTTGGCGAAGAGTTCTTGTAGATCTGTGCAGAGCTTGAGAGCGGTTTCTACCGAGGTATTAGGTAGTAATAGCGCAAATTCTTCGCCACCGTAACGACTAATAATGTCAGAATGTCTTAGTCGTTGTTGGAGAAGTAATGCAAACGATTTCAAGACTTGATTGCCAACAATATGTCCGTGCGTGTCATTGACTCTTTTGAAATTATCTAGATCTAACATAACGAAGCTAAGGGGTTCACTGTTACGTTTAGCGCGAAGCAGATTTGATTCAAGTTGGTTTAGCAATGAAGTAAAGTTATATAATCCGGTGAGACTATCTTTTAAAACTAAATTTCGCAAACCTCGATAACGTTCAGCTCGATTTCTAACTGACCAAATTAAATACTCAGGACTAACAGGTTTGGTAATAAAATCATCGCCACCCAAACTCATTGCTTCGAGTTGTTTTGTTTTATCTTCTTCAGAAGACAAAAATACGATAGGAATACTTTCATAGGTAGGTTGTAATCGTAATAATGCAGCCAACTCCAAACCGGAAATTTTTGGCATATAAAGATCCGTTAAAATGAGCTCCGGTTTGAAAGAGACAAGTGCTTGATCAATATTTAATGGGTTAGTAACAACTGAAGTTTTCATCCCCGCCTGTTCTAAGATTGTTGAGAAATAATCCGCAAGATTGACTGAGTCTTCGACAATTAAAATTCGATATGGGTCTGCAAAAGTGTTTAATATTTGATTAAGTTTTTCGCATAACAGTGTAAAGTCCAGAGGCTTTGTGAAATATGAGCGAGAACCAAGACGTACTGCTTCTAACTGTGATTCCAACGTATTTTTTTCGGAGATAGCAATGATTGGAATAAAATCATAATCTTGGATATTATTCTGAAAAATAGTTTTGTCTGAAGAATTTAATGATGAAATATCCAGGATTATGACAGTCGGTATTTTTTTTTGCAATTTTTTGAATAAAGAATCTGAATCTTCAAAAATTTCAATTTTACAATTGTAATTGGAAAGTAACTTTTCGATTTCATTTTTATCTGAGACATTTTTTACCAAAAAATAAATCAAGCGAGATTTTTGATGAATGCGCTTGTCATGTGATTTAAGTGGTTGTGTTTTAGTGAGAGATAGTTCCTGATCTTTAGTGAACTTGCTTAGTTTTGCAATAATATCATCGATATCATCAAACTGGTTTTCATTTGGAACTTTTTCTTTGTGCTTTTTCAGCAATTCGACCAATGTCCGTGCATCTTTGCTAAGCTGATGGTAGCCGTAAGTTCCTGCACTTCCTGTGAGGTTATGAACTTCGCGGTAAAGATCGTCCCAAGCAGAATCGTTCCAATCTGATTTAAGTTTTAGCCAGTATTTTTGTATGGTATCAATTTTAGCAGGTAGCTTTTTTGCGTACTGAACAGATAATTCTTGTAATTTTGAATCGATGTTACTTGTCACTTTTTCGTTTCCAGCATTCTTGTAAAGTTTCTGACAAAGACATTGGATCAAAAGGCTTAGTGATCACATCTAATACGCCCATTTTACGATATTGTGCAATTTCATTGGTCTGCACTTTAGCCGTCATAAAAATAGCAGGTATATTTGCCAGTGAATCTATTTTACGCAAAGCTTGTAATGTCGTTGGTCCATCCATTCCGGGCATCATCACATCCAGCAAAAATAAATCGGGAGAGAAAGCTTCCGCTTCTTTTAATGCCTCTTGGCCAGAACTACAACATTTGACGGTAAATCTTCCAATATCTTTAAGTGCCAAAAGAGCTATTGTTTGAATGTCAGGCTCATCTTCCACATAGAGAATTCTTTTAAGTTTCGACATGAGAATCTCCTATTCTATGAATTGCAGCTTTGATGGCGTTTAACAATTCATGGTCAGTGGTTCTCGATTTGGTTAAAGCAGAGGTAACATACTTAATGTAATCATTGGGTAATTCAAATGCTGAAAAAACAATAACAGGAATATGTAGTCGGCACAGAAGTGGTAATAGTTCTGTACCTGAGCCATCCGGCAAAATTAAATCTAACAAAACCAAATCAAATCTATCTGATTCTAATAATTTTCTGGCTTCATTTAAGGTGCTGGCTGATTTCATTTTAACTTCATTTTGTAGCATTTTTGCTATGATGTTCGAAAGATCGGAGTCATCTTCGATATGCAAAAGGTGGGGTTTGTTCGGTTTTAATTTTTGTTTGATATTTTGAATAGCGCAGTTAAGTTGTTTGGCGTCGACAGGTTTATATAGCCAATCGATAATATTAATGGCATCGCCATTTAGCAATTTCTTTTTATTACCTATTTTTCCAGAGATGATGATGATAGGTAGCTTGTCAAATTTGCTATCCTTGCGGAGCAATTGTACTAATGACACTCCATCGCCATCTGGGAAAATAAGATCTAAAGTCATGGCATCATATGTTTTGTTAGCCAACATTTCTTTTGCTTCTGAAATTGTGTAGGCAATATCAACGTTAAAACCATTGTTTGTTAAAATAATATCTAAAAGACTGGCAACATCTCGATCATCTTCGCAAATTAAAATTTTGGGGACATGTCTTGATTTTCTGGCAACATTAATTTGTTCATGCCAGATAGGAAGGCTAAAATAGAAAGTTGTTCCTACATTTTCTGTGCTATTGAAATTAAGTGAACCGCCCATCTTTTCAATAATAGCCTTACTAATACTCAATCCCAGTCCAGTTCCACCTTGTTTGCGCATCGATGAGGAGTCAGCCTGGGCGAATTTCTCGAATATGTGCGATTTAAATTCTTCCGGTATTCCCTTGCCTTGGTCAGAAACTGAAACTTCTATTTGTTGATCTTTCGTGACTACTTTAACGATGACAGAGCTTTCTGGCGGTGAAAATTTCACTGCATTTGAAATTAGATTAGTAATTACTTGTGTCAATCTATCCAGATCGACATTGATCTGAACCTCTGGAATCTCACCTTGAAGTTTTATGGCTAGTTGATTTTTCTCGCTAAGACCTTGATTGATCTCTATCGCATGCTTGATGACTTCTGGAAGGGAAGTGGGTTGCAGGTTAAAAGTCATTTTACCTGCTTCAATTTTTTCAATATCCAATATGTCGTTTATTAATCGAATCAAATGTTCGCAATTGCTATGAGCAATATGTATCAAGCCTTTGGTCTTTTCATTGAGTGAGCCAACAGCTCCGCCTAAAATTAAACCTAAGGAGCCTCTGATTGAGGTTAAAGGTGTACGAAGTTCATGACTGACGGTTGAGATAAATTCATTTTTCATTTTTTCCATTTTGGCGCGTTCGGTAATATCATGAATTACAATGACTGCACCTAATTTTTTCCCTTGGGCATTGGTAATCGGTTGACCATTTATGACGACTTGTCGTACTTCATTATTTAGTGATTTTATTGAAAAATGGTAGGCACGAATTCTTCCAATTAATGCTTTAAGTAGTGGATTCTGATCATTATCAATTTTACGATTGTCGGACAAAGTTCTAAACTCTAAATAATTACACAGATCCTTTGCCTGACGTGGTAATTGATTTAAATCAAATTTTTTCTGAAGATTATAATTTATTAAAGTAATTTTGCCTTTTGAATTGCATGCAATAATGCCGCTATCCATATTGTCGATAATCGCATTTAAAAAATTCTTTTCAACTTGAACCGCGCTCATCAGTTTTTGTTTAAACGCCGAAGTTATTAGGGCAATTAACAATATTCCGCCTACGATACCTGCCACTACAAAAGCAAGCGTCGATGGAATTAAACTAGTTTCAGGCATCATCATGTGTGGTAAGGGAGTAAAGATAGCGGCTGCCATGCCTGTATAATGCATACCGCAGATGGCTGCACCCATGACTAAAGCGCTCACCATTTTAAATGTTATTTGTCGACCAGTAGTTCCTTGATTACTTGAATTAGCTAACCAAAGTGCCGCCATAGAAGCAACAATGGCTATTAATATAGATAGAAAAAATAAACTTGGTAAATAACGAATTCGAACATGTCCTTCCATTCCTTGCATACCAAGATAATGCATGGTTACAATCCCAAAACCTATCAGTATTCCGCCATAAATCAAAGCAGGGTGAGTGAATTTTTTTGCTTTCAATAGGTATAATGCAAATCCTGAAGCCAATATCGCTATGAGTAACGACAACGTGGTCCAGAAGAGACTATATTGCATAGTCATTGGCATTATGAAGGCTAACATTCCTATAAAATGCATCGCCCAAATTCCAGCGCCCATTGCAAAAGCACCACCCAGTAACCAGAAAAATGGTTTTCTTTCAGCACGTATACGACCTGCTAAATCTAGTGCAACATATGAGGCAAGTACTGCAATTAGGTAGGATAAGGCAACTAAGCCCAAATCATATGATCCGCCAATAGCATCAGAGGGGATCGGTTCTAATAAAAAAAAATCTTGTGTCATCACTGTTCCCTTTACCCTACGCTGTTAAGAGTTTTTTCCTTTGTGCTTTAAATAAATTTCTGACAACTATCATATTAATGTAGGTCATCCGGATGAATATTTCCTGGGGCTTACTGGTTGTTTCTATTAATTCAACACTTTTAGAAGCCCTCAATACCAATCAACGCTTGCATTGTTTGTCGTGATGTAATAGTATGCTATTACATTACAACAAAGAGGACATAATCATGCATAAAGCGCAAGCAACGGAGGGAGAGCATTTAGCTTTATTTAGAGCTATTTTGACTTTAAAAAATGAAGCGGAGGCTGCCCAGTTCTTTAATGATCTTTGCACTCCAGCTGAGTTACAGGATATGACGGATCGATGGCAAGTGCTGTTACCTTTAACTCAGAATCTACCGTATCGAAAAATACATGAAATGACAGGCGTCAGTGTAACTACGATTGGTCGAGTGGCAAGATCATTAAAATACGGAACAGGCGGCTATAACTTGGTTCTTAAAAGAGTGTTGAGTAAAGAAGATGGCCGACAAAAAGTATTTGACAGTCGCTATACAAAAAAACGGGCGACTAAACAGTGATTCTCTACAATTTCTGGGTGAATGTGGTTTAACAATTAATTTTGATTTTAAACTATATGATCGTAAAAAAAGTTCAAAAGTAGAACTTGTCTGTGTACGTGATGATGATATTCCACGTTTAGTGGCAGAGCAAATATGCGATGTCGGTATTGTTGGTAAAAATGTTTTTTTAGAACGAAAAATTGCTCTTGAGGCAAATGTTGCCACTCCAGTCAAAAATTTTGAAATCATTAGGAATTTAGGTTTTGGAGCCTGTCGCTTAAGTTTCGCTGTCCCTAACAATATCGTTTTTGAAAAATTGACTGACCTTAATGGCAAAAAAATAGCAACATCCTATCCTTATCTTCTTAAGAAATTCCTTTTAGAAAACAATATTAATGCGCAGATAGTTTACTTATCCGGATCTGTCGAGATTGCACCAAAATTAAAATTGGCGGATATCATTTGTGATTTAGTGGCGACCGGTAATACCTTGCTACAACATGATTTACGTGAGGTATATTGTATTCTTAACAGCGAAGCCATTTTGTTTACAGCTTCCGAGCTAAGTAGTCAAAAGCAGTTGATTTTGAGTTCATTAGTCGGAGGACCTGTAGATGGATAGAGTAATTTGGAAGACGTTAACTGTCGCAGAGCAACAAAAGTTGTTACAAAGACCTGTTTTTAACGAGCCACAAATAAATAATGACGTTGCGGTCATTATTGAAGAAGTAAAACAAACTAAAGATAAAGCCTTAAAACGTTTCACTAAGCTTTTTGACCGAGTAAAGATTACAGATTTTAAAGTCAGTGAGCACGAAGTACGTACATCCAAATTTAAACTAAAGAAAGACCGCGTGGCTGCAATCGAGTTTGCGTTTGAACAGATCTATCGATTTCACCAAGATCAATTACCGGTTACTCGAAAAAGAAGGCTTTCAGACGGCGTGTACACTGAAAGACACTATAAAGCCATTACAAAAATTGGGCTGTATGTTCCAGGAGGGGCGGCACCCTTACCTTCAACTGTTTTGATGTTAGGCGTGCCAGCATTAATCGCAGGATGCTCTCAAAAAATAATTTGTACGCCTCCAAAAGCAGATGGTACGGTTGACGAATACATTTTATTTGCAGCAAAATTATGTGGAATTGAAAAAGTGTACAAGCTTGGTGGTGCTCAAGCGATTGCGGCGATGGCTTATGGCACCGAGTCAATACCTAAAGTGGATAAGATTTTTGGGCCGGGTAACGCTTGGGTCACAGCCGCAAAATTAGCCGTGATGTCTGATCCAGGCGCTGCAAGTTGTGATTTGCCGGCAGGTCCTTCTGAATTACTGATCATTGCAGATCAGTATGCAAATGCAACTTTTATTGCAGCTGATTTATTAGCTCAAACAGAACATGGGCCTGACACTCAAGTGTTTTTGGTAACTGATTCGATTAAATTGGCTGCAAAGATTGCGCGTCAAATCGAACTGCAGCTAGTAACACTACGGCGACAAGAAAACATTAAGAGGGCGTTGCAAACTAGCAAAATTATCGTGGTCGACGATTTACCGACGGCATTTAAAATAAGTAATTGTTATGGACCCGAACACTTAAGTATCCAAGTGAAAAGTCCGAAACGATGGCTAAATTTCATTGAAAATGCTGGCGCAGTGTTTTTAGGATCTTGGACGGCGCAAGTGTTAGGTGATTACGTGATTGGGAACAATCACGTCTTACCTACTTACGGGTATGCTAAGTCTCAAAGTGCATTGGGCGTTTATGATTTCATTAAGCAAATCCCTATCCAATTTGTCAGCAAAAAAGCCTGTAGCAAAATTGCGCCAGTTGCAGCTATTTTGGCGGAGCTTGAGCAGCTCGATGCTCATGCCAAGGCAGTTAATTTAAGAGTGAGGGCAATGCGATGTCCTTAAATTTAATGCGACCCGAAATCGTAGCCTTGCGCCAATATCAAACTGAAACCAGTGACGCAAGTCTAAAACTCAATAAGAATGAAAACCCTTGGCCTGGGGTGGCGCATGATGAACTGTCATTAAATCGCTATCCAGGCAAAGAGCAACAAGGTTTGATTGAGTTAATTGCAGATTATTATCAAGTGCCCGCGGACAATTTGCTATTAACACGAGGATCTGACGAAGCAATTGATTTAATAGTTCGTTTGTTTTGTCGTCCCTATCAAGATAGTGTCTTAATCATGCCACCAACCTTCGCAATGTATGAAAATTATGCCCGAGTCAATGGTGTCAAAGTTATTAACGTACCACTGATCGAAAATGGTGAAATCGATATAAAAAACCTAACAGAACAAGCAGCAGCTGCCAAAGTAATATTTATTTGTTCGCCCAACAATCCCTCAGGAACCGTCGTCGAATTTGACCAAATTGGCAAATGTGCCAGTTTATGTGTCAATAGTATTATTGTGGTTGATGAAGCTTATATTGATTTTTCTACTACCACGTCGGCATTGGATTTGTTAGCTAAGTTTTCGAACATCATTGTGTTAAGAACTCTCTCAAAAGGTTTTGGTTTAGCAGGAATTCGCTGTGGAATTTTATGCGCTGCTAGCGATATTCAAAAACAGATTATTAAAATTGCAGCACCTTATTTAATGAATAGTTTAAGTGTATTAGCCGCAAAAAAGTCTTTTACACCTGAACGGTTACAGGCAATTAAGTCTAGCATTATCAAGATAACGGTTGAACGAGAGCGTCTTCGAAATGCCTTGCTAGCCATGCCAGATTTATTTTCTTATATCTGGCCTAGTGAAGCTAATTTTATTTTAGTTGCTACTCGTCATGCCCAAGCATTATTTTGCTATTGTCAAAGCAAAAATATTTTGTTACGTGCCTACATTAATAACACTTATCTAAGCGATTCATTGCGGATATCTATTGGTAGGCCTGAAGATAACGACTGGCTTATTGCGGTTTTTAAAAGTTATTCTCGGGAACAAAGTAAATGAAAAAATATTTATTTATTGATCGTGATGGCACTCTTATTAGAGAACCAGAGAATAAGCAAGTCGATTACTTAGAACAAATTGTTTTGCTGTCTAAGGTCATTCCCTCATTGTACACACTAGTGCAACATTCTTTTTCGCTAGTCATGGTGACCAATCAGGATTCACTTGGTAGCGAGCAATATCACCTAGAAAATTTCACTAATGTGCAAAACTTTCTTATACAAACACTAGTTTCCCAGGGAATAACGTTTGAAGATATACGTATTTGTCCCCATGCGCCACAGGCTAAATGTTTTTGCCGGAAACCACGTCCAGGTTTATTGTTGGATTATTTGCATAGGAATGACTGGGACCGGCAAAATTCCTATGTCATAGGTGATCGAGAAACAGATTTACTCCTAGCAAAGAATATGGGTTTGAAAAGTTTCAAAATTAGCCAAGATAATGAGGATTCCTGGGAAGAGGTTAAAAATAAAATTATTTTACAGCCTAGAATTGCAGTTAATGAACGTAAAACAACAGAAACGTCCGTTAAGTGCTTTCTAAATCTAGATGAAGAACGACCCAGTAAAATCGAAACCGGTTTACCATTTTTTAATCACTTATTAGAGCAATTCGCAAAGCATGCCGGGATTTATCTTGAGCTTTTTGTCGATGGCGATTTAAGCGTCGATGATCATCACTCAGTTGAAGATAGTGCTATTGTGCTTGGTCAAACAATCAGACAAGCATTAGGCGATAAAATTGGAATTGCTCGTTATGGTTTTCTGATGCCAATGGATGATGCTCAAGCAAATATAGCATTGGACTTAAGTGGTCGTAGCTATTTGGTATTTAACGGTTCATTTAAGCGCGAATCAATACAGAACTTCGCAACTGAGATGGTGTCACATTTTTTTAAATCACTCGCTGACAGTCTGGGTGCAAACCTTCATATCATTGTGACCGGTGAAAATTGTCATCATATGATTGAAGCGATATTTAAAGGTGTTGGTAGATGCTTTCGCATGGCCATTGCGAAAATTTCCAACAAGATTCCTTCTACTAAGGGGATAATATGATCGCCGTAGTTAAATGTTGTGGTAACAATATTGCATCGATCGGCAATGCCTTACAGAAACTGCAATGTAGTTTTACGTTAACAGAAGATCCAGATGTGATTGCCACTGCTGACAAAGTGATTCTGCCTGGGGTTGGTTCAGCTAAAGCTGCGATGAGCAAATTACAAAGTGCTAAGTTGGTGCCTGTTTTACAAACACTACGTCAGCCAGTTCTAGGGATTTGTTTAGGAATGCAACTACTTTATACCTCGTCAGAAGAAAATGATGTAGCTTGCCTGAATATTATTGATGGACAAGTAAAAAGATTTTGTTTAACCAATGAATACCCAGTTCCTCATATGGGCTGGAATTATGTTAGTGCTATCGAAGACAATTCCTTTACCACCAAGCTTAAGGATTGCTATTACTATTTTGTCCATAGTTTTTATGCGCCAATATCGCGGGAAACTATTGCCAGTGTTAATTATGGCCATTCTTTTAGCGCGATAGTTAAAAAGAATAATTACTACGGCATGCAATTTCACCCTGAAAAATCTGGACAGGTTGGACTCGCGTTGCTTGATACTTTTTTGAGGTTACCATGAGAATTTATCCTGCAATCGACTTAATGGCTGGAAAATGTGTGCGTTTAAACCAAGGTTGTTTTTCCAGCAAAAAAATTTATTCTAGTTCACCGGTGAACACGGCTAAAAAATTTGTAAAAGATAGCAGTCAATTTTTACATCTAGTTGATTTAGACGGTGCAAAGCAAGGCAACATGCAGCAGTTAACGTTAATAAAAAAAATATTAGCGATATCTGATTTAAAAGTACAAGTAGGTGGTGGTATTAAAAATCAGTCCACTGTTGATCAACTTCTGAATGCAGGAGCTGATCGGGTGATCATAGGAACTTTAACGGTGACTGATCCGGAGCAAGTGGTTAAGTGGTTGCAGGAATATGGTCCAGATAAAATTGTATTGGCGTTCGATGTTAGATTCATTAATGAACTGCCTGTTATTGCAACTTCCGGTTGGCAGAGTAATTCAGCTGTATCTTTGTGGCAGTTGCTGAAATTCTATTCACCATATGCCAGACATTATCTTTGTACCGATATTAGCTCTGATGGCAGATTGCAAGGTCCAAATATTGATTTATATGACCAATGGCAACAGCAATTTCCTAATTTAGCCTGTTTAGTGTCAGGCGGTATTCGTTCTATAAATGACGTCCAAAGATGCGCTAAGTTAAGTAACGTTGAGGGTGTGATTGTCGGTACAGCAGTTTATGAAAATAAGATTAACCTGGCAGAATTATCATGTTAGCTAAACGCATTATCCCTTGTCTGGATGTTAAAGATAATTATGTTGTAAAAGGAGTCACTTTTAAAAACCACAAAGTTGTGGGCGATATTTTGGCTTTGGCAAGTTATTACAATAAAAGTGGTGCTGATGAATTAATTTTTTACGATATTACTGCAAGTTGTGAACAACGTAGTGCCAACTCAAATTGGGTTCAAAAGATTGCTGAACAAATTGATATACCATTCTGTGTGGCGGGTGGTATTCGATCATTGCAAGCTGCCGAAAAAATTTTAACGTTGGGAGCGGATAAAATTTCGATAAACTCACCCGCTTTAGAAAATCCAAAGTTGATTTCAGATTTAGTCTACGAATTTGGCAGTCAATGCGTGGTGGTAGGAGTGGACAGTTGTCAACTTGGAGAGGACTATTATGTTTACCAGTACACCGGCGTTCCTGACAAAATGATCAAGTCGTCTTATCGTACTAAAGATTGGTTAGAAGAAGTCGTCGCTCGAGGTGCCGGCGAAATTGTCCTTAACTGTATGAACCAAGATGGCAGGCGTGAAGGCTATGACTTAGCGCAATTAAATTTTTTTCGAAAGCGTTTACCAATACCGCTAATTGCTTCGGGGGGTGCAGGTACTATGGAGCATTTTAGTGATCTATTCAAAACTACCAATGTTTCTGGCGCACTAGCTGCCAGTGTATTTCATCAAAAAACAATTGCGATTAGTGGGCTGAAAACTTTTCTTATCAAGCAGGGGATCGAGGTGCGTTGTGTTTGATCTATCAACTTTAGACTGGCAAAAAATGTCGGGTATTATTCCTGCGATTATTCAAGATGCCGATAATGGCAAAGTTTTAATGCTTGGCTATATGAATCCTGAGGCATTAAGCGAGACTTTGGCATTAAAAGAAGTCGTTTTCTATAGTCGTAGTCGTCAAGGTTTATGGCGCAAGGGTGAAAAATCTGGCAATGTTTTAAAGTTAATTTCAATGAGTACGGATTGTGATGCAGATAGTCTTTTAATTTTGGTCAAGCCGGCCGGACCTACCTGTCATTATAATACGTCAAGCTGCTTCAGCGGTTCTTCCTTTACCCTTGGCTTTCTCACTCAATTGGAGAAAATTGTACTGAGCCGTAAAATACAGCCTCGCCAAACAAGCTATGTCAGTAAGCTTTTGCAACAAGGTATTAACCGAGTGGCACAGAAGGTGGGGGAGGAAGGTGTAGAAGTGGCGCTGGCTGCGGTTACTCCAGCTATGGAGACTCTAGAGGCTGAGTCCGCAGATTTATTATTCCACCTTATTGTGTTACTCGTAGCACAGGAAAGATCTTTAATGACTGTCGTTCGTATATTGCAAGATCGACACTCACAATAAGGGCTTGTAAAAGCATAACTTTCCTTTCCCATTCTCTGCTTGAAATGATAAGCTTGGCTTCCGTCCCTAAGAGACAACGTCTCAATCCTTCATCGAATAATAATAAAGAGGTTACCTTGGATAAAGCTAGAAAACTTGCGTCTATCGATCGACCAAAAACCGCTACGATTGGATGGATAATTTGTGGCTTAGGTGCGGTATTTTATTGTTATGAATATTTACTTAGAATCCAGCCAAGTGTCATGGTGGCTGAGTTAATGCGACAGTACCACATTTCTGCTGATCGATTTAGTGCGATTGTGAGTCTTTATTATTTGGCTTATACACCGATGCAGGCTGTTGTCGGGGTCATGACTGACTTATACGGACCACGCTATATTTTGACCTTTGCAGTTTTTGTTTGCACCTTAGGCAGTTTGTTTTTTGGGATTGCAGATAACATCTACCTAGCTTCAGCTGGTCGTTTTTTAGTAGGTTTCGGTAGCGCCTTTGCTTTTGTAAGTGCTTTAAAATTAGCTTCAATTTGGCTCCCCCTCGATAGATTCGCTTTATTTGCTGGACTGGTTACCGCCCTGGGTATGATTGGCGGTATGGCAGGGGATATCGGACTGACTCATCTTGTGGCCACGATTGGTTGGAAAGCTACTATTTATATGAGCACGATTTTAGGTGCGATTTTAATGCCAATTATTTGGTTAGTCATTCGCGATAAAAAAACTAATATTCAAACTTCACCAAAAACATCTTATAAAGAAACCTTTTCTGGTCTACTCGTGATTTTATCCAATGGTCAAGTTTGGATAGCGGGTTTCATCGGCTGTATTTTGTATATGTCATTATCTGTATTCGCAGAGCTATGGGGCATTCCATTTTTAAAAAGCGCTTATAATCTTACAGCCAGTGAAGCTGCATTTACTAATTCATTTGTATTTTTAGGTTGGTTAGTGGGCGCTCCTTTGACTGGCTGGATATCAGACAAAATGAGGAAACGTCGTTTGCCACTTTTACTTGGTTGCTTATCCTCTGCCTTTGCGATCGCTTGGGTAATTTATGTTCCTACGACACCGCTGTTTATTGTAAAAGGTTTATTATTTTTGTTTGGGGTCTTTAGCAGTATTGAAGTGGTCTGCTTTGCAGTAGGTCGTGAAACTAGTCCCAGACACGTTTCCGGAGCTGCTGTTTCTTTTGTGAACCTATTGGTTATGTTTGGTGGTTTAGCGTTTCAACCAATGGTTGGTAAAATGTTAGATCTTCATTGGTTAGGCCAAATGGCTGACGGTATTCGTGTTTATGATGTGAAAACTTATCAGCTGGCACTAAGTATTATTCCAATCGCTATTGCTGTTGGCTTATTGCTATCCCTGGTCTTACGCGAATCATTTGATAAATCATTGGATAATTAAATGGACCTCAATCCAGCGAAATTAAGATGGCGTTGTCGTCGAGGTATGCTCGAATTAGACGCCATCTTACAGCCATTCTTTGACCGATACTTTGAGTCTTTAACTCCTACTCAACAGAAGGCATTCGCACGGTTGTTAGAATGTACTGATCCAGAGTTATATAATTGGTTTATCGGCAGCGAATCTTCGGATGATTCTGAATTACGTGACCTAATTAACCTCATAAAAAATAGTCTCAAATGAATTTAATTGCTCCTCATTTCCGCGCAGGCGAGAATCCATGCTTCGTGCTGCACATTACATAGACTTCCGCCTGCGCGCATAGGCATCAACTAAAGCGTTATCCCTTCTCCCACTTGTGGCGAGGGCCCTCATCCGGCCTTCGGCCACCTTCTCCCACAAGTGGGAGAAGGGAAAAAAAGCTTAAAATGACAACGAATATAAAATAATCCTATACTTTTAACTATGAAACATGCTTCTTTTCGTTTTTATGAAGAGCTCAATGATTTTTTACCGAGAGAACGTCGTAAAGTCACTTTTGAGTATCAGTTTGTAAATGAACCGCGATTGATTGAAGTCATTGAAAGCTTCGGTGTCCCACATTCACAGGTAGATTTGATCATTATCAATGGTCAAACCGTTGACTTTAACTGTCATCTTAAAAATAAAGATCGAGTCGCCGTTTATCCAATGTTCGAAGCTATCGACATTGCGCCAATTAATATTCTTAGGCCAAAACCCCTCAGAAAAATAAAGTTTATTATTGATGTGCATTTGGGGCGCTTAGCAAAATATCTACGAATGTGTGGTTTCGATGCGTATTTTGAGAACCTCGATGATGATCAAATAGTGGCAATCTCTGTTGCTCAAAAACGTATTATACTCACTAAAGATCGAGGTTTATTGAAAAATAGAAAGGTGACTCATGGTTATTGGGTTCGTGCTAAAGAACCGCGTGAGCAACTTTTAGAAATAATTAACCGATTTGACTTAGTTAGCAAAATTAAGTTTTTAGTCCGATGTCTCATTTGTAATAGTCGGTTAGTGAAGGCCAAGAAGAATGAACTCGGTCCGATATCGTTTGACAGTCAGCTCCAGTTTTATGATAGATTTTATCTATGTAAACATTGTCATAAAATATATTGGGAAGGTAGTCACTACAATAATATGGTAAAAATGCTGAAACAGGTTATAGTCGAATCTCAATCAAGACTGAATCACAGGTAAACTAACCGGAATTTTACTATATTGGAATTTAGTAAGTTAATTTTTACAATCAGGAAGTTGGAGGCAAGATGAGACTGTATCTAGTTCGCCATGGAGATGCGCTTTCTAATTTGGAAGATTCTAAAAGATCGCTAAGTCCAAAAGGTGAACAGGAAGTAGCTGTGATCGCAAAGTTTTTAAGCCAGAATTCTATTACGTGTAAACAGATTTATCACAGTGAAAAAGAACGAGCTAAACAAACAGCTGATATTCTTGCTAGGTGTTTTAAAGTAATTCCACAAACTGATCTATTAAATGGCCTCATGCCTGAGGATCCTGTAAAACCGATTGCAGAGTATTGCAATTATTTGCAACAAGATACTATGTTAGTCGGTCATTTACCTTTTATGGCTAGACTTGCTGCCGAATTGTTAACTCAACGTGAGGACAAACCTTGCATCAATTTCCAACCTGCAGCAATTTTATGTTTAGAGCGTGTGGCATTAAATCAATGGTGCTTAGATTGGTTGCTAAGTCCTGGCTTAGGGCTTGTAAAAGAATAACTTTCCTTTTTGAGGGCCTCTTGAACGCATCTTTGAATGTTCATTCCTCAAGAAAAAGACTTACATAGAATAACTATGCGCGTATTTTCTTGAGGAATGAACATTCAAATCTGCATCCAAGCTGAACCCTCAAAAAGGAAAGTTATTCTTTTAAGCCCTTATTCTAACTTATAAAACAGTATGGCAAAAAATGTTCCTTTAACGCATATCGCAATTAAACCAGCAACAAAGTTAATTTTTTTAATGAGTGTGTTTTACAGTATCACATTAATCTTAATTTTTTGTTGTGATATTGCTTGGTATTTGAAAATAGTTTTATGTTTGATGATATTGATGAATAGTAGAATTTATTTTCAACGACATTTGCTTCAAACATCTTCTCAAGCAGTCATTTCATTTTGGAAAACAAGCGCGGATTTTTGGTGTTTACATTTTGCCAATTCAGAGGTCTTATTTGCTAATTTACATTTTCCCTGCGTGGTCACTCGATATATCACTATATTGAAATTTTACACTGAAGAACGAAAAACTGTTTTTGTGATTATAACGCCAGGATGTATCGGTAAAAATGAATATTGCAAATTATGTGGTTACTTGAGTCATTCATGAATTCAATTCAGCGACTTACCTGCTTTAATCATGCCCGTGCCCGTGCCCATTTTTAAGGCGGGCACGCACGCGGGCACGGGCACGATTGTTCGTGTCATGCATTAAATTTTCAAAGTGGTACAAGTAGCATTAGGTGAAACTTCAGGATAATCTAAATTAAAATGCAAACCCCGACTTTCTTTGCGCCTAATTGCAGAATCAATAATTATTTTTGCTACCAGTGCTAAATTACGCAGTTCAATGAGATCTTTCGTCACTTTGAAGTTGGCATAGTAATCATGAATTTCTTGATTTAAAAGCGCTACGCGACTTCGAGCGCGCTGTAAACGTTTGTCTGTTCGAACTATTCCGACATAGTCCCACATGGTCCTTCGTAGTTCGTGCCAATTATGACTCACGACTACTTCTTCATCCGAATCGGTAACTTGGCTTTCATCCCAGCTGGGTGCTTGCCACTTAGGCATGGTTAATGGTGGATTAGCTAAAATATCTTCGGTCGCGCTGGCGGCAAAAACTAAACACTCAAGAAGAGAGTTCGAAGCCATGCGATTAGCTCCGTGCAAACCGGTATAGGCTACTTCACCAATAGCATACAATCTTGCTAAATCGGTTTGTCCTTTTAAATTAGTGACAATTCCGCCACAGGTGTAATGAGCAGCCGGAACCACAGGTAACGATCCTTTAGTCATATCAAAACCAAAAGACAAACATTTTTGATGAACATTGGGAAAGCGACTGGTGATGAAAGAGTCTGGTTTATGCGAAATATCAAGATAGACACAATCCATCCCTAACCGTTTCATCTCGTGATCAATCGCCCGAGCAACAATGTCTCGAGGCGCAAGTTCTGCTCTTGCATCAAAAGCTGGCATAAAACGCGTACCATCCGCTAACTTTAAAATTCCTCCTTCACCACGAATGGCTTCAGTAATCAAAAAAGATTTAGCCTTAGCATGAAACAGACAAGTGGGGTGAAATTGATTAAATTCCATATTGGCCACCCGACAGCCTGCTCTCCAGGCCATAGCAACCCCATCGCCACTGGCTGCATCAGGATTGCTCGTATATAAGTAAACCTTACTCGCTCCGCCGGTCGCTAAAATGGTGATCGGTGCTTGGAAAACTTCAACTTGCTGGGTGCGATTATTTAACGCGTAAACTCCGATACATTCTTGATCTTTGCGGATCAAATCGATGCAAGTATAAAACTCAAATAGGGCAATATTTGGATGCTGTTGCACGCACTGTGCTAGGGTGGTTTCTATCGCAAAACCGGTGGCGTCTTCAGCGTGTAGAATCCGTCGATGACTGTGGCCACCTTCTTTTGTTAAATGAAAATCTAAGCGGCCATCAGGTCGAGTTTCTCTGGTGAAGGTGACCCCTTTGTTAACTAACCAGAGAACAGCTTCTTTAGCTTTTTCAGCGGTAAATCTAACAGCTTGTTCATCGCACAGTCCTGCACCAGCGATTAAGGTATCCTTGATATGAGATTCGACACTGTCTTCTTCCCCCATAACGGCAGCAATACCGCCTTGAGCATAAAGCGTTGAACTCTCAGTAAGGTTTTCTTTACAAAGGATAGCAACTTTAACTTGATCTGCTAAACGCAATGCGGCACTTAGACCTGCCGCACCACTGCCAATGATTAACACCTGCGCATCGTGTCGCTGACTCATTACCTTCTAACTATTCCTTACCTTGCCGAGAAGCTCTTTTGCGTTCGTGTTCTTTTAAAAATTTCTTACGTAATCGAATTGCATCAGGAGTAACTTCAACCAACTCATCATCGTTGATCAATTCTAATGCTTGTTCTAGGGAATATTTAACTGATGGTGTCAGAATAATATTTTCGTCGGAACCGGAAGCACGCATATTGGTAAGTTGTTTTTCGCGGGTTACATTCACGACTAAATCATTCTCTCGCGTGTGTAATCCGACCAGCATCCCCTCATAAACTTCAGTTTGAGGGTCGATCATCAATCTGCCACGACTTTCTAAGTTCCAAAGTGCATAAGCGGTTGCTTTGCCAGGGCTATTCGCAATTAATACACCATTATTACGATTCGCAATATCACCTTTTTGAAGCGGACCATAATGATCGAAAATATGATGCATTAAACCGGTCCCTGAAGTGATGGTCAAAAAGTCAGTATGAAATCCAATCAAGCCACGAGTAGGAATAATGTAATCCAATCGAATTCGCCCCTTACCATCGGGTACCATGTTTTGGATTTGGCCTCTACGGCTCGCAATCGCTTCCATCACGCTGCCTTGATTTTGTTCTTCAACATCTAAGGTTAAGTTTTCATAGGGTTCTTGTAACTCACCCTCTACTTCTTTAATAATGACTTCGGGTCTAGAAACCGCGAGTTCATAGCCTTCTCGTCTCATGGTTTCAATCAAAATAGAAAGGTGCAATTCACCCCGACCAGAGACTTTGAACTTATCGGGATCTTGGGTATCTTGGACTTGCAGTGCCACATTGTGAATGAGCTCTCTAGTAAGACGATCTCTAATGTGACGACTAGTGACATACTTACCACTTTTGCCGCAAAACGGTGAATCATTCACCTGGAAAGTCATCGAGACGGTTGGTTCATCTACGGTAAGACTTGGTAAGCTATCCGGGAACTTAGGATCACAAAGAGTATCTGAAATTCGAATGCCTTCGATACCCGTGATGGCCACAATGTCACCTGCTTCAGCCTCGGGTACTTCCACACGATTCAATCCTAAATAACCCATGATTTGTTGGATACGCCCAGAGCGGGTGTTTCCTTCTCGATCAATAATCACAACTGGAGAATTAGTTTTAACTTTGCCACGCGTAATTCGTCCTACTCCAATGGCTCCGACATAACTGGAATAATCCAAAGAACTTATTTGCATTTGAAAAGTGCCAGTAGGATCTACGTTAGGTGGCGGTACTTTTTCAATAATCGTTTTGAGCAGTGCCGTCATATCATCATGCGGATTTTCCAAATCTAAAGTGGCGTAACCTTTGAGTGCTGATGCATAAACGACTGGAAAATCCAATTGCTCATTGGTAGCGCCTAACCGATCAAACAAATCAAATACCTGGTCTACGACCCAATCTGGGCGAGCACTGGGACGATCAATTTTATTGATGACCACGATTGGACTTAAGCCATGTTGAAAAGCCTTCAACGTTACGAATCGTGTTTGAGGCATTGGCCCATCAACGGCATCTACTAGTAGCAGTACGGAGTCAACCATTGATAAGACTCGTTCTACTTCCCCGCCAAAATCGGCATGTCCGGGAGTGTCGACAATATTAATGCGGTAATCTTGCCATTGAATGGCCGTATTTTTGGCCAAGATCGTGATTCCACGCTCTTTTTCGAGCTCATTGGAGTCCATAACTCGCTCTTGGGAAGCCGCTTTAGTCGATAAAGTTCCAGATTGTTGCAGTAGTTTATCGACTAAGGTGGTCTTACCATGGTCAATATGAGCAATAATGGCGATGTTGCGTAATTTTTTCATAAAGTATCTTTTTAAGGTAAACGAAGTAATTTAATAAAAAAGTGTAAATTTTGCCAGTGTTATCTTCGGCTCTGCTTGTTCCTTAATAGCAGCAAAGTTTTGAAATGAGCTAAAATTACTTATACGAGTAAAGATTTAAGGAAAATTTCCTACGGGAGAGTACCATGAATCGTCTCATATTAAATTCTACTTCGATTGCGCAATGGTATACATTGGTCAATGATGCGCAAGAGCATATTGGTAATCGCTTAACAACCGACCTTGAAAGCTATCTCGTTTTTATGTTGCAGCGTTTTACCAATAGGCCAGAGCTGACGCAAAGTGTTCTCGCTATCGATTATCTCGAAAGCCTAGAGAGTACGGGTCGTCTGCGGGCAGATAAGTTAAGAGATGTGGCTGACAAATGCGTCCTTTTTACCGGCTTTTTTCCAGAATTTGCAGGGAAAAGAAATGTAACAGTGAGCTACTTTGTGGAATTGGGCAGAAAAGCTTATAGTCATCTATCTTCCCAAAGTCAGCAACCCCTCTCCACAGCGGAACTTTATGATCTGCTTCGCGTTCATTTTATCAAGTTAGTCGATCTCTTATTATCTATGCGCGAATTAAGCGGCGAAAAACAAGCGCTATCACTCATACAAGCAGAAGATTTATGGCGCAATACCGGTAGCAAATATGCTTATAAGGTATTGACTAAATACAATAAAAAGGTAATCCCGACACGCCAGGGTCCTCTAGAAAACTTGCATTAAAGTAGTTAGCAACAAAAAAATCTCTAAGCTGTACTAAACTTTCCATTATGGATTGATTTTAACAGTTTGGAGGCAATCATGAATGGAGACAATCGACCTAATCACTCAATAGTGGATGGAGCTGCTCGCAGCGATAACTCAATGATTTCGGTTCACGAATCTAGAGTGATGGCTGGTAAGCGTGCTGCATTAACCAGAGGAGCTCAAAGCTTGAGCGAAGCGGGTAAAAAAGGAGCTAAAGCTCGTAGTCACGAAAGTCGAGTGGCTGGTGGCAAAAAGGCTGCTCAAACTCGCGGTAAAGCCAGTTTAAGTGAAGCAGGCAAAAAGGGTGCTAAAGCTCGTAGCCATCAAAGTCGCGTGGCTGGTGGTAAAAAGGCAGCTCAAACCCGAGGTAAAACAAGTTTAAGTGAAGCAGGTAAAAAAGGTGCTAAAGCACGTAGTCACGAAAGTCGAGTCGCTGGTGGCAAAAAAGCAGCTCAAACCCGCGGTCGTGAAAGTTTAGCCGCAGCCGGTCGTAAGGGCGGTGAAGCAAGAAGCCGTAAAGACCCGCAAGACCAAGCTAACTAAAATTAAAAGTCTCCAGCTGCTATAACTCTATAGAGATTTGGGCAGCTGGTGATGGATCTCGAAGCCCTGTCAATCTCAATAGCGGAGTAGTTTCAGTTTCTGCGCATGTTATCCCTCCCTCCTCTATCTCTAGTAGAGCGTTTCGTTCAGCGAGTCGTTCCTCAGGAGACAACGATGTTCCTTTAAAGAAACCTAGTATCCGTAAACGATTCAAATTGCCATCAGGGATATGCTTTACAATCTCCCTCAGATCCACATCAGTAAAAGGATACCGATCAAATATTTCTCCAGGTGATTTTTTACCACAAAATAAGCGTAATAAAACTTCTTGTTGCCCCGGACTTAATCTGCCTGGTTGTAAAAAACCTCTAAGAACCTGTATAAATTTAATATTATCCATACTATCAATCGAATTCAGCCTAGCATCTAAAAACTTTTCAGCTCGAATGACATCTTTCTCTTCTTGCGTTCCAGTAATGTGCTTGACTGAGGTTTGTGCTTCGCTCGTGACCCATGGAAAGGGGTTGAAGTTAAATTGCATGACGGCAAACACAGTCGGTACAAACATCCAGCTAGGATTGATCGAGGTACTAGTTTGGGTTGAAAAATAGCATAAACCTAATATTAAGGTATTCAGAATGATCATAGTCTTGGGATTTTGAATAAAAGCGCGTGGCAATTTGACCAGGTTATACCAGGCAGACATATCCGAAATATGATCTTTAGCAAAACTAAAAAAATCTTTAGTGGATGCGGAATTCTTCCAAGCTTCTTTTATGCCGTGAAAAGCATATTCTGCTCTTTCATACATCTGACCGGTAACATCCCAGGAAACATCATACGCAATTGCGACCGAGATTAAGAAGTCAGGTATAGTGATACCCCATGCTTCTCCTTTTGATAATTTCATGTCTAAGTATTTATTGAATACGTAGATGACTCCATCTTTTGTAACTTTAATTAAACCCCACACAGATAATGTAGTAATAGGTAAACTTAGAATTTGAAAAACCCGACGGAGCTTGGTATTGGATTCATAACCTTCTCCTGCCAGCATAAGAAATTTATAAGTCAATTGAAACGCGTCTCGTAGGTTAGCATGTAGGCTTTCGTTTGTTTTCTTAAAAAGATTAATTAACGGACTTAAGCTTGCTGTATCTTGCTGCTGCAACCTTTTAAGGAATTCCTCACGAGCTGATTCAAACGCGCTGCGATGGGCAGCTTTAAAGGCACCTAGGGCTATTGCTATCTCATAATCTTTTTTGGCTGTGGGGCTTAATTTTCGGTGTAGCGCTGCAAAAGGTGACCATAGTGTAGGGACAAGACTAAAGAAAACTGATTTAGCACTGGCATACATTAAGAATACTGAAGCCAATAAGACTATCACTGATCTAAATTCAGAATGATTACCTTCTTTCTTATCTAAAGCATACATCTGGAAAGCAGCGGCGATCGCGGGCAATAAGATTATCATGACTATGCCAACTGCAATTACGCCACGAAACACCTTTGCCGCTAATCCAGGCGCTAGGTTTTCTAAATCGTCTTCAGCTTGTCTCACATCATCAGGAATTGATTCTGAGAATTTTTTTATAGTTGGCATTAAGCCTAGATATTCAAAGAAATAACTCAGAACTGTATTAATGAGAAGTGCCCCACCGACATTTAAACCAGCTCGGATGGGATGATTTTTGCCAGCAGCATTGATGGCATAGTCGATATAGACACTTGAGGCGATAAATGCAATGACCCAGCAAGCTACAATAGTGGGAACACCGAGTGCGTAGTATAACCAGGGAGGGCTGTTATCTTTTTGGCGCTGATAATTAGTAACCTTAAGATAATTAACCAAAGTGTTGGCATTTTTTTTGGGTGTATGAGGAATAAGGAAAGGAAGTAATTCTTCAAGATCTTCATAATTCGGCTGAGGTTGAACTGGAGCTAACATAAGTTAAATGCCTTGGTAAAACTGATTAGGGTCTAGGGTTATGGCCTGTCTCGAGTCGTAATCAAAGATATTTAACCTTGGATTTTATGTTTACTCCTTTTGGACAGTGCCAACGTTATTTTCTTTTTCAACTTTTGCATTTCTTCCTGATGCATAATTATGCAAAATTTTGGGTTTATTTTCAATTAAAATTGACGAGAAGTAGTTTCGAGCTACTTCTCGTCAAACTAGTTAGGAGTGTCCGGCACCTAAGCGTGATGCTTCTGTCGGATTCTCTTCATCAGAATCAGCATCTCCAGGCAAAGAATAACTATTGCTTCCTCTTCCCAAGCAATCACTTACTGCCCGTTTCCACTGAGTTGGATGAAAAACAGCTGACTCACCACAGTGTGAAAAGAAATTGGTGACCGGTCTGCAGGATACTGTTGGGCAACTAGGTAAATAACTTGACCAAGCTCTTCTGACTGGTCGATCAGCGTTTATGGCCTCCGGATCGGCACCATATCTTTGTCTGGCCGCAGGCGACTTTGAAATATATGTACCTACATCATTTTCCGCTGCAGCTCTACCATATCCTCTAGCTTCATTTGCTCTACCAGCTGGAGTTAATTTACTGAAAGTGGTTGCACGTACTGTTGCATTATAGTTAGGGTCTAAAATGTGTTGTAAGAGATCACTAAGCGACTCGTCATAGGATAGAAGATTGACTAAAGCTTCTCTATCAGCTTCGTCTAATTCCAAAAGAACGGTCGCCAGTACTTGAGGATTCATTCGATGTTTCACATCGTCTAAGAAGTTGCGTGTTGCGATAGCAAGATGCGCCCGACTTTTAGTTTCGGGATCGCCAAACTGCAGCGCATACTGTTCGATTCCGTGAAAGGTTAGCTGGCGATTAAACTCAAAGTTAAACAATACAGCTGAGAATGCAGCCCAATAATAGGCAATATCACGGTATTCACTCAGAGCACCACCTTTTTGGAAATAAGGGCTGGTCGCGATAAGTTGGGTTGAGGTGACATAGGAGCCGGAAGTTAACGCTCCAACGAAAGCCATCGCTGCAAGGGTACGCCAGAAGTACAGTCTCATCGCCAGAGGTAATTTTCCGTCGCGAAGCACAGTGGCAGCAAGGCTAATACCAACCTGGGCACCAGAATATGCTGCCAAGTTAAGCCAAGCAGCCGATTCGCCAGCAGTGGCAGCTAGCTTGTTGATATCAGAGGTATGCATGTGTTCTGCGTTATCTTGATACATTTTAGCGACAAAACCGAATAACCCGATTGTGATTGCAGTTCCACCCACTGCTCCTGGAAGTAGTCGGCGAGATACCCATGCCCAAAAGCCAATGTCTTCGAAAGGTTTTAAGTTTTGCGATCTTACTTTTTTAATGACATCTTGTAAGAGTTTAGGTGCATTGTCGTATTCAACGCCTAAGTTTCGAGACGAAAGGGATCTTTGTAAGAAACGTGCCTTCAGGGGACGTCGATCTTCTGTCGGTCTAAATTCCTCTGGAACTGGGTTTTTAGAATCAATAACACGATCAACAAACTGAGTCATGGTATGTTCAAGAGCTCTAACAACAAGTAAGAATTCACGATGTCGTTGATTACAAGTAAATGTATCTAAAAGCCAACGTCCTTGTTTTTCTAAAACTACTTTTTCGAATGCAAAATAGTTAATGACGGTTTGGCCACCACCTACGATCAGTTTGCGGTGCAATGCGCCGATCGTCGCATTAGCCATTGGCCATGCCGCTAGTGCTGAAGCTGGAGCAAAGACAATAGCTTTTAGTATTTTGCGTAACAGACTATTTTTGTCACCGATGGCGTTACGAACATGTCGAACCAGAGGGTCACGAAAACTATTAATAGAAGTTAAAGCCGCAATAGTTCCGACACCAATATTAGAGGCAGAACCACTCAGTTGCCAAAAAGCTTCTAAAGCAGCTCGACCGTGTGCAGCTTGGTGGATATAAGGTATATAAAGATAAAGGGTAGCAGCAGCTGAAAGTAAACTAACTGCAAGGACTGTGGCGTCTTTCCAGGTAAAACTGGGATCGTATGCTTTATAATGAAAATACAGTAATTTTGCTAAGGCTTGTGCATCCATTGGGTCAGCATGGCCATTTCTAGCTGGTTCTTCTACAGACCTTTCTGCAGCAGCAGACGGTGGTAATAACGGTCTTCTTTCAGAACCCCTGCTTTCAGAACCCCTGCTTTCAGCACCCCTGCTTTCAGCACCGACTCGTGCTGCTTCACTTCTTTCTAGCGCCATATTATTTCCCCTTGCGTTGCTAATTTTAAAAATTATTTCGTTTATTTTTACCCAAAGAACCCTGAAGCTCTCGTGAGCGAAGGTTCGCTGGGCAGTTAAAGTATTGCAATCGAAAACCTGCGGAAGGTGTTGAAATTATAAAGTAACTCTAGCGGATAGCAAATTGTTAAACCTTAAGAGAAGATTAAATCTGTTAGAAGTTGCCTTTTGGTTCTCTCAAGGTTGTCATTCCCGCTCAGGCGGGAATCTATGTTAGGTGCAGCTAGAATCATGGATTCCCGCCTATGCGGGAATGACTAATAAAGGCTACCTAAGGACTCGAGATTAGGATCTTAGCATTGTTGAATCCCAAATAGCCATCCAGTACACTCTTTGCTTCGGGGTGTAGCTCAGCTTGGTAGAGCACTGCTTTCGGGAAGCAGGGGTCGCAAGTTCAAATCTTGTCACCCCGACCAAGAAAATCGAGCCTATAAGAATTTCCTCTATCATTTCATTGCTTGATTTAT
>JAGVJZ010000036.1 GCA_020050845.1 Gammaproteobacteria bacterium | reverse complement strand
GTCTTAGTAGATTGCTTAACTAACAACAAAAATCGCACTGTTGCTGAAGTGCGTCATGCATTTTCAAAGTGTGGTGGTAATTTAGGTACAGAAGGGTCGGTTGGTTATATCTTTACCCGAAAAGGGTTGTTAACTTTTTCTCCTGGAGTCTGCGAAGATCAGATTTATGAAACAGCTATTGATGCTGGTGCTGACGATATTATGGTCCACGATGATGGTAGTATCGATGTATTTACTACTCCAGATAGTTTTGAAACAGTTTATGAACGTCTAATTGCGGCTCAATTAACTCCGCAACACAGTGAAATCACGATGCTACCTGCTAATGAAGTTAGTTTAGATAAAGAAAATGCGGAACGGATGCTTAAACTTATCGATATGCTCGAAGATTTAGATGATGTGCAAGAAGTTTATTCAAATGCACAAATTGATAATGAGTTGTTGGAATAGCCAAATTTCCAAAGTGTGAGGAAGAATGATAATACTAGGGATTGATCCTGGCTCACGAGTCACCGGATATGGTCTTATCGCCTGTCAGGGTAATTCCAATCGCTATATTGCTAGCGGCTGTATCAAGACCAAAGGAGAGCATATTAGCGAACGTTTGCTACAAATCTATCAAGGACTTTCAACAATTATTGTGCAACACCTCCCCACTCAAGCCGCAATTGAGCAAGTATTTGTTAATAAAAATGTCGATTCTGCTTTAAAATTAGGTCAGGCGCGAGGTGCGGCTTTTGTCGCAGTTGCGAATTACCAGTTACCTTTAGCAGAATATGCCCCTCGGCTGGTAAAACAATCTGTGGTCGGGTACGGTGGTGCTGACAAGCAGCAAGTACAACAAATGATAAAGATTTTGTTATGTTTATCAGAAGCGCCGCCTAGCGATGCAGCTGATGCACTGGCAATCGCACTTTGTCATGCTAGTCATTGCTTAAGAACAAATAGGATCAAAGAAAAATGATTAGTTACCTCAAAGGCACGCTGACTTTAAAACAACCGCCCAATCTTGTTGTGGAAATAAATGGTGTTGGTTATGAATGCCAAGCGCCGATGTCCACTTTTTATCAGCTCCCTGATACCGGGACCGACGTATTTTTGCATACTCATTTTGCAGTTCGGGAAGATGCTCACACATTGTACGCTTTTGCGACTGAACAAGAACGTTCCTTATTTCGATCATTAATTAAGATCAGTGGTGTCGGTCCCAAATTGGCATTAGCAATTTTATCTGGAACGGAACCTGCGCAATTTGTGCGTTGCATTCAAGATCAAGATATTGCACTACTGACTTCTATCCCTGGAGTAGGTAAAAAAACAGCAGAACGATTGACGATCGAAATGCGCGATCGTTTACAAGATTGGCGATTTGACACTATAAAAACTGAGCTAATGAGTCAGCAAGATCGCGCTGATAAACTCATGCAGGATGCAATTGGTGCTTTGATCGCGCTAGGATATAAGCCTCAAGAGGCAAGTCGCTTGATCAGTGCCGTTAAGGAGGAATATCATTCAACAGAAGATTTGATACGCCGTGCTTTGCAAGCCACTATTCGTGGAGGAAATAATGATAACAACAGATCGATTAATCAGCGCTTGCTCCCAGAATGATGAGACTGTCATCGATAGAGCCATCCGTCCTAAAAAATTAATTGATTACATAGGGCAAGGGCCTGTTAAAAGCCAAATGGAGATTTTTATTCAGGCGGCTAAAAAAAGAAAAGAAGCTCTTGATCATGTTTTAATTTTTGGCCCTCCCGGTTTAGGTAAAACTACCTTAGCCATGGTAATTGCTAATGAAATGGAAGTCTCACTCAAGCAAACGTCAGGTCCTATTTTGGAAAAAGCCGGTGATATAGCAGCTTTGCTGACCAATTTGGAACCCAATGACTTATTATTTATCGATGAAATTCACCGTTTAAGTCCGCATGTTGAGGAAATTCTTTACCCAGCAATGGAAGATTATCAGCTAGATATTATGATTGGCGAAGGTCCTTCTGCTCGATCGATTAAATTAGATATCCCTCCATTTACTTTGGTGGGAGCGACCACTCGTGCTGGACTCCTGACTTCCCCATTGCGCGATCGTTTTGGCATTGTGCAACGATTAGAGTTTTACAATCAATCCGACCTGAAAGAAATTGTCTTGCGTTCAGCGGCGATATTAAACGTGATCATCGATGACTACGGCGCAGGAGAAATAGCGCGTCGTTCTAGAGGTACTCCTCGTATTGCCAATCGATTGTTACGCCGTGTTCGAGATTATGCAGAAGTTAAAGCCAGTGGCAAAATTACTCGGGAGGTTGCTGAAGGTGCCCTGAATCTTCTCGATGTTGATGACCATGGCTTCGATATGATGGATCGTAAATTATTACTCGCTGTCATCGATCGTTTTGGTGGTGGACCCGTTGGGGTTGAAAGTATTGCTGCAGCAATAGGAGAATCAAGAGATACCATTGAAGATATTTTGGAACCATTCCTCATCCAGCAAGGATTTCTACAACGCACCGCCAGAGGCCGAATTGCAACTAAACATGCTTATCTACATTTTGGTTTAGAATTTCCAACGACTCATTTATTAGAGCAAGCACAGGCACAGTTGGTTGCTGACGACTAATTTAAATTAGGAAAACTCAATGAATGGTTTCATTTTTGAATTGCGAGTTTATCCAGAAGATACCGATAGCTTTGGTATTGTCCATCACGCAAACTTGATCAAATACATGGAAAGAGCCAGAACTCAATGGTTGCTATCATTAGGGTTTCGTATCAATGACTTATTGCAAGAAGGAATTTTATTCGTCATTAAAAGAATTGAGATCGATTATCGACAGCCTGCAAAAATGTTAGATGAATTGGTGATCTATACGCGGATTATTGAGTTACGTAAAGTTTCAAAAACTTACCAGCAAATTATTTATAGTAAGCAAGATGAAAATAAAATATTTTGCAAAGCACATATTCAGGTGGTATGTGTTAATGATAAATTACGGCCTCAAGCGATACCGCTTAAAATTTTAGAAAGTAGTCTGGGAGAAAATAATGGCATCTGATGCAAGTATTTGGAGTTTTATTGCCAATGCAGGACCGGTAGTCAAAATGGTTATGCTGTTATTGATTGGTGCTTCGATTGTTTCTTGGGGCATTATTTTCCAAAGATCCATGTTATTAAAAAAAGCGCGTACTTCATTATCTGATTTTGAAGGTCAGTTTTGGTCAGGTGTAGACCTTAACTCGTTATACAATGATCTGGAACGTCGCAAACAATCTTTAACTGGTTTAGAAAGTATTTTTTATTCGGGCTTTCACGAATTTTTACGTTTACGCCAAAGAGGTTTACATTTTGATAATTTAATGGACGGCGTGCAACGTTGCATGCGAGTAGCTCAAGCCAGAGAAAGTGATAAATTAGAAAATCAGCTAGCATTTTTAGCTACAGTTGGCTCAACGAGCCCTTATGTTGGATTGTTCGGAACTGTTTGGGGAATCATGACTTCTTTCCAAGCATTAGGGCAAGCATCACAGGCCACAATTTCTATGGTCGCACCAGGAATTTCAGAAGCTTTAATTGCGACCGCAATGGGTTTATTCGCAGCAATCCCAGCAGTCATTGCTTATAATCGCTATTCAAGTGTCGTGGACCGCCTTTCTAATCAATATCATACTTTTTTAGAAGAATTTACCAGCATTCTACACCGCCAAGGTCTACCCGGTAACCACGCGATGGAAAATACACCTTAGCGGATGATTTTTAGATTTAGGATTGACAGGTTGCGAGAGATTGGTTTTTTTTCATCACAAAAAAGCACAGGAATACTTGCTGTATTTCGAGCATTTTTTGTGATGAAAAAAAGCCAAGATCGAAGTAAGATGTCAATCCTAAATCTAAAAATCATCCGCTAAGGTGTATAGCTAATGAAAAACTCTAAGCGCAAATCAATGGCCGAAATTAATGTGGTGCCATACATTGATGTGATGTTGGTGCTATTAGTTATTTTTATGATAACAGCCCCTTTGCTCTCTCAAGGCGTTAATGTGGAATTACCAAAAGCACAAGCTAAAGCCCTTACTCAACAACGTGAACCTATTATTGTTAGTATCAATGCTCAAGGGGAATATTTTTTAAACACCTTTTCTTCTCCGGATCGTCCTATCAATCAAGAAATTTTAAAAAGTGAAGTCACCAAAGAATTGTCAAATGCCAAACAAAAAAATGAAGCACGTAGTGTTTTTGTTAAAGGCGATAAACGAGTTGATTATGATAAAGTGATGCAAGCGATGGTGTTATTGCAACAGGCAGGTGCCGAAAGTGTTGGTCTTATTACCCAGGATCCATCATGAGAGTTCTGAAAGATAAAAAACTAGCGATTTTTTTTTCCATTGGACTACATGTCATTATTTTTAGTTTACTCTTTATCAAATTGCCACATTCTCATCCGCGCCTTGCCAAAAACGTCAATGTGATACAAGCGGTTGCGGTGACTGAGCCCTCCCATCAAGGTCAAACAGAGAAAGAACCGAGTCATGTACCGATGTTATCAGAAAATACTATTCGGCATATTGAACAAACTGCATTGAAACAAACTGAAAGCTCTCCTTTGCCTATTTCAAAGCCCTTACCAGAGGAAAGCGCGCCACCGCCGATTAAAGAGCTTCCTCCCGTCAAAAAAATGATTGAGCAGAAAGAACCGACACCGATTCAAGAACCTAAAATTGATCAACAAGCTCAAATGATGGCGAAACAAAAACTCGCTGAAGAAAAAAAACGGGTTGAAGAAGAACAAAGAAAGGAAGAATTGAAACATCAAGAAGCAGAGTTAGCAAAGAAAAGGCGAGCGCAGGAGGCTAAGCAATTACAACAAGAACTTGCTGCTGAAACTAAACAACAAGAATCGAAAACTGCTGAAGAATCAAAAGCAACTGAAGAAACTGATGCTAATGATGATGCCAATGAGGAAACGCAAGCTAAAGAAACTAAGGGCGATAACAGTGCCACAACTAAGACTGCAGCCGCGGATGATTCAGGTGAGATCGATAAATATAAACAAATGATTATTCAAACTATTAGTCGTAAATGGATTTTACCTGAAGCCGTAGCAGAAAATATTGCTTGCCAATTACTGGTGCATCTTGGCCCAGGAGGAGTTGTGATCAGTGTCGATGTACTAAAAGAAAGTGGCGACATCAATTTAGATCGTTCTGCTCGGAATGCTATTATGAAAGCCTCGCCTTTACCTGTGCCGGAGTCCGCAGATTTATTTGACAACTTTAGAGCTCTGCGGTTAACTTTCCGCCCAGAAGGGATCGTATCTGGATAAGATTAAAAAATGTAGCCTGGGTCAAATCGGAAAAAATCAAAG
>JAGVJZ010000027.1 GCA_020050845.1 Gammaproteobacteria bacterium | reverse complement strand
GTGCCTCGAGTCAGTTCATCTCCTTCGAGGGCATCGCGCTCAATTGTTTTAGCATAGTTAGTTGCATGTTCTAAAGCATCTACCAAGACTTTGAATTGCTGAGCAGCGTGTAGGACCTTTTCCGCCATTTCCTCGAATCGAGTAAAAAATCCTTTTTCGTGCGGAATCAATTTTTTTAGCATTTCCCTCTCCAACTACAGCACGAATTTCTAATTATTATCGAATGTTCCTGGATTTCTTCCAGGCGATAGTTTCATTAAAATCAGTTTGCTTTGTACACTTTAAGTTTTCTCTTGTACAGCATTTTTTATAGCTAGCAGGGTATCGTTCATCTTGAAAAATATGATTAGAAACTCGCAGAAGATTCGCACCACAATGGGCCCCAGGATGATAATTTGTAGTCCATGAACAATGGCATGATGATAAATATTGACTATCCCAGCAACCACTAAGACCACTACCGATATCCAAAATAAGAACTGGAGCAGAATCGGGGTCAGCATTTTTCTAAATAATAAAAAATCAACCATGAACTTTCCTTAGAAAATTGCGAAATATTTTAGCTTTCTTAAGGGTGAGACAGCGGCTACAATGGCCGTCTTTTACAAACTATTGTACCTTTAAAATGCGACGATTATATACAGCCCTTTTTTATTTATTACTGCCTTTCATTTTGTTGCGTTTAGTAATCCGTAATCGTCACAACTCAGAAGTTAAGGGACGAATATTAGAGAGATTAGGCTTCTATCATCAAAAAATCAGTGCCCCTACTCTTTGGTTGCACGCTGTTTCTTACGGAGAATCGGTTGCGGCAGAACCGCTAATCAAATCACTACGCCAGCATTATCCTAGTCTTCAAATTCTGGTGACGACCATGACTGCAACGGGGGCTCTTCGAGTCCAAACAACCTGGAAATCTGATGAGAAAGTAACTCATCTGTTCGTACCCTACGATATTCCCTATGCGCTGAAACGCTTCCTCAAGCACTTTCAACCCAAGTTGATTGTACTAATGGAAACAGAAATGTGGCCGAATCTTCTTCACTATGCGGGGATTGAGCAGATTCCGGTTTTAATCGCTAATGCTCGACTTTCTGCCAAATCACTTGCAGGTTATCAACGAATTGAGGGCTTTATAGCGCCATTTTTACAGAATATTAAGACCGTTGCTGCACAAAGCGAACTCGATGCCAAACACTTCGAAGCGCTAGGAATAAACAAACAGCGGATCACAATTACTGGCAACCTGAAATTCGATATTGAGATTCCTACCATTCTTCTTAATCAAGGCAAGGCATTAAGAACAAAATTGCCTCACAGCCATGTTCTAGTTGCTGCCAGTACTCACTCTAATGAAGAAGAACAATTACTAGAGGTTTTTGGCAGGTTGCGTCAGGATTATCCAGATATGCTACTCGTTTTAGTGCCACGTCATCCCTACCGCTTTGACGAAGTGGCTGGAATTTGTCAGCGTCTGGGGTATCAAATTGCAAGAAGATCGCGAAAAGAACTACCCGACATTAATACCAATGTGTTCTTGGGTGATTCTATGGGGGAACTTTATTTATACTACTCTTTGGCCGATGTCGCCTTTGTAGGTGGTAGTTTGATCCCTGTTGGGGGTCACAATCTCTTGGAACCTGCTGGTGCCAAAGTCCCTATTGTCACGGGACCGCACTTATTTAATTTCAGCGCCATCAGTGGCTTATTGACTGAGCATGGATCATTGTTTGTGGCAGATGATTCGGAAACTTTGTATCAGATTTTAAAGACACTTTTTAAAGACGAGCGACAGCGAGAAATATCAGGCGAACAAGGCTTAGAAGTTATTAAGAAGAATCAAGGGGCCACCTCAAATCATCTTGCCGCTATCCAAGCACTTGTGCCATCCCTTTAGAGGATCCTAGGACCCTTAATGGGTTGTGGCACATTGACATCCCGATAATAAGGCATCTGTCCTTGAAATATCGATGTGAGAATATAACCAGACGTTGATACGTTGCAAATCACAAACCGATAGTGTGCCTGCCGCTTGCTTAAGCAAAACTGTTTGATAGATATACTCATACCGATCGGCAGCAAATTGCTTTTGAGCGTTGTAGAGCTGGGCTTGGACATTTAAAACATCGAGAATTGTACGAGTACCAACCTTGAAGCTCTCGACAGTGGATCTTACGGATTCCAGATTAGATTTAACGGCCGCCATATCGGAACGAACCTTAGCCACCCCTGAGAATATTCCTAAATACGCATTCCTAGTATTCGAGATAACTTGTTGATGGGTGAATTCTTGATTTTCACAGGCTTGCCGATTTTGATAAATGGCTTGTCTAGTCCTCGCTAAAACACCACCACCTTGGAGAGGAGCCCAATCCATTTCCAATCCAGCCTCAACAGTTTTCTGACGATTTAAAACATCGGCACCTTGTATATTGCTATCGTAGTTATAGGTGTATTTACCATAGGTATTAATTACGGGTAACTTGCCACCCTCTTGAACCTTAACATTCTCACACGCCGCAATACTGTTATAACGCGCCGAAATAAGTTGATAGTTCTGCTTCTCCGCTGTACAAACCCAACCCTGGATGTCACAAGGATTTGGGGTAATCAACGGTAACATCTCCGTAAGGCCCTCGAGACTGCAATAAAAAGCATTAGTAATCGCCCGCAAAGCTTCAATTGATGTCGCTAGAGTATAACGATCGGTAACTTCTTGAGAGACAGCGAGGTCATAGGCAGCTTCTGCTTCATAGACATTGGTGATTGCAACCGTACCCACTTTAAATTGAATTTGGTTTTGACGAAGCTGTTCTGCAACCGCTCTTTTATATTCTCGGGTATAAAATAAATTGGCATCAGCAATTAGCACATTAAAGTAGGCGCGAACCACTCGCACCATTAGATCCTGAGCAGAGGCACAAAAACTCGCTTCAGCTGCTTTTACCGATGCTTTTGCCTGCTGTAATTTTGACCAATTCGTCCAGTTGAAAATCGGTTGTGTTAGTTTGAGATAATAATTAACTGAATTGTCATAGAAAGTCAGGCTTTCAGCTGTTGGAATAAAAATACCGGTACGTCGAAAATTTGCGAAACTTAAACCCTGAAACATAATGAGCTTGCGCTCAACATCCGCATGAATATCAAGACGTGGCAGTAATACTGAACGGTTAATAGGAATATTTTCTTCGTTAGCCATAAGGTTGGCTAACGCCGCATTAAAAGTTGGATCAAACTTTACTGCTTGGCAATAAACTTCCACCAAATCAGCTGCGAATGAAGATTGACTCCACAATAACACTATAAAAACTCTTATAATAATTCTTCTCATATCTAATTTTGCCTTATCAGCAATACTTTCCTTAAAATTGAAATTTATCGAAGTCTTGTACATCCAGCATTCGTGGACGGTCTGTTTCATAAAGTTTGGTTTCCTGCCAAGCATCCTTGGAGGTTCTGTGGATGAAAATGGCTTCCATAATCGGAAATTCACCAGTTACCAGAAATAAACGACCATCTATCGTTAAGGCATTTCTCAACTCATCGGGTATAGAAGGCAATGAACCTGTTAATAAAATAACGTCATAAGGGATCAGTTGTTGCCAACCATGATTAATACTACCGGTCATCATGATGACATTAGGAAGTTTTTGAGTAGTAATTTTCTGCTTAGCGTCTTCAAAAAACTCTAAATCATCACTCACATAGTAAACTTCACGAGCTAATCTCGATAAGAGATTGATTAGATAACCACTATCAATCCCTAACAATAAAACTTTATCTTCGGGAGTAATTTTAAGTTGTTGTAGGACTCGAGCCTCCTCCCTTGGTGGCATCATGGATTGACCATGGCCAAGCGGTATCGCAATATCGGCATAGGCAAGTTCTTTAAAGGCAGGAGGCATATAATCTTCGCGGGGCACTTTAAAAAATAGCTCTAAGATTTTTTTGTCAAACACATCCCATGTTCTGATCTGTTGTTTCATCATATTAGTTCGAGCAGTGACGAAGTTCTTTGGATTTCTTAGAGATAATTGTGCGAAAACATCCTTGGTCATCATTGTCCCTGTTATTAATGGGTTACCAGTCAAAATCTTGAAGACATGGTAGGTACAGGCGTATAGTGTTTTCGCGATTGTAAACAACTTGTGAACAAATGAAAAATTATATATTGAATAGATGAGGACCGATGAAGGATTTTAACTTTACTAAGGACAAAGATCTTGAAGTACACTCGGAAGAAACTCTTTATAAAGGGTTTGCCGAGATTAAAGTTTATAAGCTACGTCATCGATTATTTGAAGGTGGCTGGAGTGATCTCATTACTCGTGAAATTGCTTCACGAAAACCCATAGCGGCCGCACTTCCTTACGATCCTTGTTTAGATAAAGTCGTGTTGATCGAGCAATGTCGAATTGGTGCAATCCAAGCGCGAAGTCCCTGGTTACTTGAAGCGGTTGCCGGTATGTTAGGAGATCAAGATCAAAATCCTGAAGAGTTGATTACGCGTGAACTGAAAGAGGAAAGTGGTCTTGAAGCATCGAAGCTGCATAAAATTTGTGAATACTGGGTCAGTCCGGGTGGTAGCAGTGAATATCTTACTTTATATTGTGCAGAAGTGGATGCTAGAGAAGCCGGCGGTATTCATGGCTTACCTGAAGAACATGAAGATATCTATGTCCACGTAGTGAACCGTCAAGAAGCGTACGACATGGTTCAAAGTGGAAGAATTAATAATGCTCTGAGCATTATTGCCATACAATGGTTGCAACTCAACCTACACATATTTAACGATAAGAGATAAAAGGTTTTTTATGCCACAAGCCAATAGTGCCTATACAGCCGAAGCGATTGAAGTATTAAGCGGACTGGACCCTGTTCGTAAACGACCAGGAATGTATACCGATACTCGCAATCCTAATCACCTCGGTTTTGAAGCGATTGATAATAGCGTCGATGAAGCAATTGCAGGCCATGCTTCACAGCTCTCAGTAACAGTCTATAAAGATGGGTCATTAGAAGTCGTTGATGATGGCCGAGGAATGCCAGTTGATCTGCATCCAGAAGAAGGTATACCAGGTGTCGAGCTGATCCTCACTCGTCTTCACGCTGGCGCGAAGTTTTCAAATAAAAATTATAAGTTTTCCGGTGGTTTGCACGGGGTCGGCATTTCAGTGGTAAATGCTTTGTCTTTAAAATTGGAAGTGACCGTTAAACGCAATGGTCAGATCTATCAGATGTCGTTTGCAAACGGTGATAAAACGTCAGATCTCAAAGTAGTGGGGACAGCGAATAAACGTGAAGCAGGTACAACGGTACGCTTCTGGCCCGATCCGAAATATTTTGATAGCGCAAAATTTTCGATTAGTCATTTGAAACATGCTTTACGAGCTAAAGCAGTATTGTGCCCAGGTCTGCATGTTTATTTCCATGATGAATCTGCAGGCAAGGCAGAAAGTTGGTATTACGAACAAGGATTAAAAGATTACTTACGCAATAGCCTGCCTGAAGATGATCGAATACCAGAAGAACCTTTTGTCGGTAGTTTTAGTGGTGGCATTGAGGCAGTGGACTGGGCTGTTTCATGGTTACCTGAAACGGGCACAGTGATTGGCGAAAGTTATGTCAATTTGATCCCCACAGTTCAAGGCGGTACCCATGTGAATGGCTTTCGAGCAGGTTTACTGGAAGCGATGCGTGAATTTTGTGAAATTCGAAAGCTCCTACCTCGAGGATTGAAACTCAGTGCGGAAGATATTTGGGATAACTGTAACTATGTTCTCTCAGTCAAAATCCAAGAACCACAGTTTTCTGGACAGACCAAAGAACGACTCTCTTCTAGAGAATGCGTAACATTTGTTTCTGGTGTGGTGAAAGACGCTTTTAGTTTATATCTCAACCAACATGTTTCGATTGGCGAAAGCCTCGCTGAATTAGCAATTAACAATGCGCAACGACGCTCACGAGACAGTAAAAAAATAATTCGTAAAAAAGTGACGGCAGGACCGGCACTGCCTGGGAAATTAGCAGACTGCTCTTCTTCTGATCCACGACAGGGTGAGTTATTTCTAGTAGAGGGTGATTCGGCAGGGGGTTCAGCAAAACAAGCGCGTAATAGAGAATTCCAAGCAGTAATGCCATTACGCGGTAAGATTCTCAATACGTGGGAAGTTAATTCTGATGAGATCTTAAACTCACAAGAAATCCATGATATTTCAGTCGCTATCGGAATCGATCCCGGTTCTTCCAACCTTGAATCTTTACGCTATAACAAAATTTGCATCCTGGCTGATGCAGATTCCGATGGTCAACACATTGCAACTTTGCTCTGCGCTTTGTTCTTAAAGCACTTCAAACCATTAGTCGCCGCGGGACATGTTTTTGTCGCAATGCCGCCTCTTTTTAGAATTGATATCGGCAAAGAAGTTTACTACGCGCTTGATGAAGCAGAGAAAAAAGGAACATTAGATAGAATCGCTGCAGAAAAGAAAAAAGGCACGGTCAATGTCCAGCGATTTAAAGGATTGGGTGAGATGAATCCACTGCAATTACGCGAAACGACCATGGCTCCTGAAACTCGGCGCTTAGTGCAACTTTTAGTGACCGATGGCGATAACACTGACGAATTAATGGATATGTTGTTGTCGAAGAAACGTGCTTCCGATCGGAAGGTGTGGTTAGAAACAAAAGGCGATTTGGCGGAAGGTGTGGTTTAAATGTTTTCTGGGTAAAACCTTAGGCTACATGTTACTTCAAATAGACATCAAAACGGGTAGCTTTTCCCTTGTAAGTGATGTCCGGCTGTAACGAGGTTAGTGTTGCAGCATGAAGGGGTCTTTTCACCACAACCCGCTTTTGTACTAAGGGTAGCGCAATGTTCAACAGTTCTGAACTATCTGGATCTTCGCCAACGATTTCCTTTAAGACTCGCATTTCTTTTTTAACAAGCGCGGACTTGGTTCGAATTGGAAACATCGGATCCAAGTAAACAACATCAATGCTTTGTCGCTTCGCTAAATTCGGCAAGATTTGTTTGGTATCGCCCTCAAGTAATTCGAGTTGTTCAAACTTTGCGCGCTCCAGACCATCACGTAACAAAGCTGCAATGATAGGAGAGCGCTCGATCATAGTTACACGACAACCTAATGCGCTAAGCACTAAAGCATCGCCTCCTAAACCTGCAGTAGCGTCCACGATCGTCGGTCGAAAACTTTTTTTAATGCCGACTGCTTTGGCAATTAATTCATTATCACGGCCGATTTGCTTTAAACGATGCGACCAATTAGCACCCAGAAAATCGACATAAATCGGTTTGAAATGAGAATCAGGTAATCGCAGCTCTAATCTTGCTGATGTGATCACGAGTAAGATAGGATAGCCGTGAGGCGTCGGTGTAATCGGCAATCGCAGCTTCGATGCTAACTGCTGTGCTGTTTCTATTCTATTGGGATCATCTAAATAAATCGCAATCATCGGATTGAGTATTAAATGAAAGAGGGACTATGTCAAAGTTAATCATTGCTCTGATGCTTCTGATTAGTAATTTGGTCTACGGTGCATTTCCGGCACCTGCTACGAGCTCAAAAGACATGGTCGTTTCTGGACATCTCTATGCCACAGAGGTTGGCAATAATATCCTCAAAGCAGGCGGCAATGCTATCGACGCTGCTGTGGCAGTCGGTTATGCACTTGCAGTCGTTCATCCTTGTTGCGGTAACATTGGTGGCGGTGGTTTTATGCTAATTCGATTTGCTAATGGCAAAAGCACCTTCATAAATTTTCGTGAAAAAGCGCCTGCTCATATAAATATCAACCAGTATATTGATCAGCAAGGTAGAGTCATAAATGACTATTTGAGTACTGGACATATGAACCAAGGTTTGCAAAAACCCTACTTAGCAGTAGGTATACCTGGAACAGTAAAAGGATTAAATACTGCGTTAGAGAAGTATGGAACTAAACCTTTAGCGACAGTCATGGCACCTGCTATTAAATTAGCTGAAAATGGTTTCAATGTGCTGCCAGGAGATGCCAGTATCTTTAAATTACAAGAAGCGAATTTTCGAAATGAACCCAACGTCGCTAAAATATTTTTAAAGAATAACCGGACTTATCTTAATGGTGAACGCTTAGTGCAAAGAGAGCTTGCCCAAACATTAAAGAACATTGCGAAAAATGGGTCCGCCGGATTTTACCAAGGAGAAGTTGCCGAGAAAATCGTGACCGCCTCTAGCCTAGGCGGAGGATCCATTACGAAAGAAGACCTTCTTAACTACACAGTCACGGAAGCAGCTCCCCTACAGTGCGACTATAAAAATTTTCACATTATTACCACACCACCTCCGGGGTCCGGAGTCACCGTCTGTGAAGCACTTAAAATCTTAGAAGCATATCCATTACGGCAATTTGGATTTCATTCGGCAATGGGCTCACACTATGTTTTAGAAGCATTTAGATTTTCCTACGCAGATCGAAATCAATTTTTAGGTGATCCTCTCTTTGTTGCCAATCCTGTTGCAAAGTTGCTGTCACCCTCACATATCCAAAAAATCCGAACTCGTATTAAACCTGACCGAGCAACGCCTTCTTCTTTTATTCATTTCACAACGGAAGGAGCCAATACTACAGCTTATGTAATTGTCGACAAGGAAGGCACAGCGGTTTCGGTTAGTTATACATTAAATGATTATTTTGGTGCGAAAGTTATTCCAGGTGACACCGGCTTCTTTTTGAACAATGAACTAGCCGACTTTACTATTAAGCCAAATACCGCCAACAATTATGGCTTGTACCAAGGCTGGCCAAACTTAATGGCTCCCAATAAGCAACCGCTAAGTTCCATGGCACCTACCATTATTACCCAAAACAACCAGCTCTTTATGGTAATTGGTACCCCCGGCGGTTCGACTATTCCCTCTCAGCTGGTCAATGTCATTTTGAATGTGATTGAGTATGGAATGAACATCCAAGAAGCCGAGGATATGCCCCGTTTTCACATGCAGTGGTTGCCTGACCGGGTCTATATGGAACCTTTTACTTTTTCAGTTGATACCCAACGTTTGCTCGAAAAGATGGGATACCAATTTCAGCTTGGATCGCCTTACGGGAGTCTTTTATGGGGAGCGGTTGCTGGAATACTCAAAGATCCTACTTCTCACTTACTTAATGGCGCGATGGATAGTCGTCGGTCTAATGGGGCTGCAACAGGAGAATAGTTAGTTTCTGACCCCTAAGCTCTTCTGTTACCTACAACCCTCTCTCACATATGCTATTCTTAGTTTCTAGGAAGAATGGAGAACCCGCATGTTTAATCACTCACTCATAGATGTGCTAATTGATAGAGTGATCGACTTTAGTGATTTATTCTTTCTGGCTGTTTTAATTTTTATTGTGCTCAGTTTAATCATTCTTTATTTCTATGATAAACATCAGAAAGCTCGTGCAATTCTTCGCAATTATCCCATCATTGGTCATTTACGTTATATCACTGAAGACCTAGGTGTTTATTTACGCCAATACTGGTTCGAGGGTGATCGAGATGAACTACCATTCAATCGGGCACAACGTTCTTGGGTCTATAGGGCTGCAAAAGATCTTAATAATATGGTCAGCTTCGGTTCGACCCGAGATTTAAAACCAACTGGTACCGTTTTATTTGTCGATGCGCCGTTTCCTGTGTTGAATCAAGACGCCGTTGAAACTAAACCACTTACCATTGGTGACAACTGCAAACATACTTATGTCGCTAAGTCTATTTTCAATATTTCAGCGATGAGTTATGGCGCTCTTTCTAAAAATGCAATCCTCGCACTCTCACATGGTGCCAAAATGGCTGGCTGCTGGTTAAATACAGGAGAAGGCGGAGTTTCCCCTTATCATCTTGAAGGTGGCGCTGACCTTGTCGCTCAAATTGGAACAGCAAAATATGGCTTTAGGACCCTTGACGGTAAATTAAGTGATGAACGTCTCAAAGAGATGGCGGCTCTTCCCCAAATCGTGATGTTTGAAGTTAAACTCAGTCAGGGAGCAAAACCTGGCAAAGGTGGGATTCTTCCCGCCATCAAAGTAGATGAAGAAGTCGCTGCAATTCGAGGCATCCCTGTTCACCAAGACTCTATCAGCCCAAACCGTCATCCAGAAATTTCTAACTCAAAAGAGCTTCTTGATTTTGTGAATCATGTTCGTGATGTCACCGGTAAGCCAACTGGTTTCAAAATCTGTCTAGGAGGCTATGAATGGTTAGAGGATCTTTGTGTTGAGATCTTAAGGCGTGGCATAGATGAAGCACCGGATTATATCTCTTTAGATGGTGCCGGCGGCGGAACCGGCGCCGCTCCTATGAGCTTAATAGATTACATGGGTGTACCGATAACAGAATCATTACCCGTCTTGGTCGATACCTTGATTGAATATGGTCTTCGTGATCGGATCAAAATTGTGGTTTCTGGCAAAGTAATAACACCAGCCGATGTGGCTTGGGCATTATGCGTCGGAGCTGATTTTGTGAATTCAGCACGTGGTTTTATGTTTTCTTTAGGATGTATCCAAGCGCTTCGCTGCCATTTGAATACTTGTCCAACCGGTATTACGTCTAACGACCCTCGCTATACTTATGGACTTGATCCAACTAATAAGGCAGTTCGGGTTTATCATTATGCAAAAAATATGGAATATGAGATCGGGGTAATTAGCCACTCCTGTGGTGTTCGTGAACCACGCGAACTCAATCGGTCCCATGCACGTATGATGACCTCAAATGGGCTATCGGTGGGCCTTCAGACGTTATATCCTAATAAGATACCGGGTAGTAAGGCTAGGTTCGTTGAAGAGCAAATGAAGCAGGAACGGTCGTAAGTTACGTCTTCGAATTAACCTTATAATTTATTTTTTTCAAACCTGACCTTAATTCTTCAAGGTAACTTTGAACTGCTTCAACAAATCCTCTAGCTCAGGCTCTGGTGCACTAACTCTAGTGGGGGATTGGCGGACATTATCCTTTAATAAACCAATCAAGCCGAGTACTGACGCGTTTGAGAGTTTTTCAACGTCCCGTAATGCTGCTCCCTCCGGTTTCAAGTTGCTTACATCATGGGTCGTTAAGTCTATCTGGGTTATTTTTTTGGTCTTTGTCTCATCCTCAGTTCGTATTATTTCTAATATTTCTTGTTTGATCGTTGACATAATGTCTCCCGTTTTTGAAACAATTTAAGATAATGTTTATTATAAATAAACATATTTTTATTGTAAAGACATAAAAATAGATGGTTCTACAAATAAGTGGTTAATTTTATGTGCTTTTTAGACTTTCTGGATCCCAGCCTTCGCTGGGATGACAAATAACAATGCTGGGGTGGACGAGTATCATGTTAATTTGGCCTCCAATACATCCAAAAACTGGGCACAAATATTAACCGGATAAAAAGACTCTAGTTCTCTCACGCAGGTGGGACTGGTCACATTTATTTCCGTAATATAATCCCCAATCACATCTAACCCCACAAATAACAATTCCTTTTGTCTCAAAGTTTCTCCGATTTGGCTACAAAGCCAGAAATCGCGCTCTGACAGCTCTACCCCTTTAGCAGTGCCACCCGCTGCCAAATTGCCTCGTATCTCTCCCTCTTTTGGTAAACGAGCTACTGCATAAGGCACAGGTTCACCATCAATTAAGAAGATACGCTTGTCCCCCTTAACAATTTCGGGAAGAAAACGCTGAGCCATAATGTGTTGGCGACCATTGTCAGTCAGCACTTCAAGCACCACATTAATGTTGTAGTCCTTAGCTGTGAGCCGAAAAATCGACCCTCCGCCCATCGAGTGTAAAGGTTTTAAGACGACATCTTGTTGTTCTTGGATAAAGTCATGCAAAAGCTGGCCATCGCAAGAAACTAAGGTTGGAGGCATGCAATGAGGAAACCATTGTGCGAATAATTTTTCATTGGCATCCCTTAAGCTCTGCGGATTATTAACAACCAATACTCCTTGGTTCTTCGCAAATTCTAGTAGATAGGTCGTATAAATATATTCCATATTAAATGGTGGATCTTTGCGCATCAGGATGATGTCAAACGTGGTAAGTTCTTGCTGGTTAACTTCACCTAATGCAAACCAATGACTTGGGTCTGCAAAAACTTGTAGCGGTTTTGCCATTCCAAATGCGATCCCGTCCTTGACGTACAGATCTTTGGGTTCGAGGTAGAACAAATCCCATTTTCTTCTTTGAGCTTCTTGTAAAAAAGCCAAGGTTGTGTCTTTTTCATAATGAATCTTTGAAATGGGATCCATAACCACAGCAAGTTTAACAGTCATACGATTTACTCTTTGTCTCAGTTTGCAACTCTCTAGCGGCGGCGAGCAATGCTAACCGGCTCACTATGCTATAGGCGTAAAAGCGATTAGCTGGATTTTGACTTTTAGCCGCATCTTCTGTTTGAGCAAAAGAAAAAGATTCAAAGCTCATACCCGGAGCATTTAAATTCTCATCGGTACCCTTGCTTCCATGCACTCGATAAAAACCGCCAACCACCTCTCGACCAATCATATAGATCACAGGCTCTGCAGAAGAATTTTGTTTACCAAACGTTTCGATGGTATGAACACCTTCTTGAATAATGACTCGGTTAACTTCTCTGCCACCTTTAATGCTAGCCATTCGCGATCGGTCCTTACGGTTCATGCCAGCAAGCGCAGAAGGATCGTGAAGCGTCATGACCGCCATGCCATAAGTGCCGGAATCTGCTTTTATGACCAGATAAGGATTTTCAGTGATGCCATATTCCTGATACTTTTGCTTAATGACCTCAAGCAATTCTTTTGCAACCTTGATTAAATCAGCATCCCCCTGCTTGGTCATAAAGTTAACATTTTCGACAGATCGAAAGTTAGGCGCTAGTAACCAGGGATCAAGTTCAAATTGACTACTAAACTCTGTGACGACTTGCGCATAATGCGCAAAGTGATCTGATTTCAAACGCGATGACCACCCTGCTTCTAAGGGGGGCATGACCATCTGCTCTGATAAGTTTTGTAAAATCTCTGGAATGCCACTTGATAGATCATTATTCAACAATACCAAGCAAGGGGAAAAGCCATTGACCTTAAGACGACCATTTTGTCTGACCAGTGGCTCTAAGAGGATTGATTCGCCCGAAGGCAATTTAATGGTTTTAGCTTCTTTAAGCTGTGGCAATAAGGATCCGATCTTTACATTAAAGCCAGCTTTGACAAAAATTTGCTTTATCATCGCGACATTTTCATAATAATACATGTTTCTTGTATGATCCTCAGGGATCAAGATAATTTCTGTCACTTTTGGACAAATAGCTGCCATAGCCGATTGGGCAGCTCGAATGCATAATGGTAAAAAATCCGGATGAAGATTATTGAACCCCGCTGGAAATAAATTGGTATCCACGGGTGCAAGTTTAAAACCCGAGTTTCGTAAATCGACTGAACAATATATGGGTGGCTTTGTTATCTGAAATTGCTCATCAAGCCAATTTTCTATTAAAGTTTGACTCTCTAGTAGTTGCTTTTCTATTTGTTGTAACGGCCCTTCGAGTGAGGTGATAAGATTAGGAACATTGGATAAATCATTAGGCGTCATTATTTTACCTATCTTTTTCTGTAATCATTAAATGGTATTATGCTTGGTTGTTAGTCGTTTTGTAAGTTGTAAGTTATGTACAGGTTAGGCAAATTATTACTTGGTGGTCTGATAGGATACCTAATTGGTGGTCCTTTCGGAGCTATTATTGGCATTCTCATTGCCCAATATCTTGATAGCCATCAAGGTATATGGGCATTTGTTGGAGCCACTCGACCACATAGCCAAACCCAAGATATCTTTTTTCGAGCCACCTTCACCATTATGGGTTACATAGCTAAGGCAGATGGCCGTGTTTCTGAAAATGAAATTCGTGCCGCTACCCGAATCATGCAAAATATGATGCTCACCCCACAACTTCGACAACAAGCTATACAATATTTTCAACAAGGCAAAAAGGCAGACTTCAATTTAGATGACATTTTAACGGAACTCACCACTGCTTGTTATCATCAACCCAACTTGTTGCACTTGTTCCTTGAAATTCAATTGCAAGCTGCTTATGCAGATGGGGTCTTATCATTAAAAAAACAACGTATCTTAGAACATATTAGTTATCGCTTGGGGATCAATTCCAACCGTTTTTTTCACTATCAACAAAATTCTGGTTACCGACAACAGCATCAACGAACACCCCAGCAACCCTTCATTGATCCAGTCGAGAAAGCTTATGGGATACTCGGAGTTACTCGCACAATAAACGATGCCGACTTGAAGAAAGCTTACCGAAAGCTCATGAGTCAAAACCATCCTGATAAACTTGTTTCCAAAGGGTTGCCAGAGGAAATGATTAAACTTGCTACACAAAAAACGCAAGAAATCAAAAGCGCCTATGAAACTATTTGTAAAGCACGAGGGATTTAATTGATAATTGAGGGCTGGATATTTCCTTCCTTTAAAAATTAAGAATACCAAAGGAAAATTACGAATGAGAGACGCTAAAATTGCTGCTTCTATTCTTTCCGCTGATTTCGCAAATCTCGGCAAGGAAGTCGATGATGTAATCACTGCTGGCGCTGATTACATTCATTTTGATGTGATGGATAATCATTATGTTCCTTGTCTGACGGTAGGACCCATGGTGTGTTCTGCGTTAAGAAAAAATGGCGTGACAGTCCCAATCGACGTTCATCTCATGACGAAACCGGTCGATTCGTTGATAACAGAATTTGCTAAGGCTGGCGCTTCCTATATTACAATTCATCCCGAAGCAACTGAGCACCTTGATCGAAGTCTGCAACTTATCAGGGATTGCGGATGCAAAGCAGGGTTAGCATTTAATCCCAGTACGCCACTGGAATATCTAGAATATGTTTTAGAGCGACTTGATATGATTTTAATCATGTCTGTTAACCCAGGTTTTGGTGGTCAAACATTTATTCCTGGAACGCTCAGAAAAATTAGCCAAGTACATCACATTATCCAGGATTGCAATCATCCGATTCGTTTAGAGGTCGATGGTGGTGTTAAGGTAGAAAATATCGCAGAAATTGCTAATGAAGGAGCAGATACCTTTGTATTAGGCACAGGTATTTTCCATACTGATAATTATCATGCGACAATCGCTTCCCTACGATCAGAATTAAATCGAGTAACCCATTAATGATTGCTGAAGATCAATTTCAAGAATGGTTAACCCACGGTTATAACTGGCTACCCCTAATCGTCGAGTTATCAGGTGAAACTTCGCCACAAAATCTTTACCAGCACATCGCTAATACGCCTTATTCTTATCTCTTAGAGTCTGGTGTTTCTGGAGAAAAGAGTGGACGTTATTCCATTATTGGCTTGTCTGCGCGCACTCGAATTATTGTCTCCGACTTCCAGGTAACTTATATTCAGGATGGCTGTCTTGAAGAACAATTTATATCGAAAGATCCCTTAAAAGAAATCGAACGAATCATAGCAAACTATCACGTACCACCTTTGCCGCATTTAGATTTTTTTATTGGAGGTTTTGTCGGATATTTTGGATACGACACTATTCGTTATATAGAGCCTAAGCTTGCGCACCACTCACTCACTGATACTCTTAAAGTGCCAGATATTTTTTTACTACTTTCCGAAGAAATCATCGTCTACGACAGCCTTGCAAAAAAACTCTATTTGATTGTTTATGTACCTGGAAATAAAAATGCCTACTACGAAGCAATCGCTAGAATCAAACAATTGACTCTTGAACTACTGAAAGAGCGAGAACAAACCGTCGTTCAGCAACTAGAAGAAACCAAAGTCTCTTCCAATGAGATTAAAACGCAATTTGATTCCAATTTTTCTGTAGAGGATTATGAAAAGAATGTTCTTAAAGCTAAGGAATATTTCTTGGCAGGCGATGCGATGCAGTTAATTTTATCGCAACGATTCAGCCGTCCATATAAGACTAATCCCCTAACATTTTATAGCATTTTACGTTTATTAAATCCCTCTCCTTACATGTATTATTTTGACATGGAAGATTTTTTCATCGCAGGTGCTTCTCCAGAGATTTTGGTCAAGTTAGAAGATAATAAAGTGACCGTTAGACCCTTAGCAGGGACACGACCTAGAGGAAAGACTGCAGCGCAGGACGCAGCCCTCGAACGAGAATTACTCAAAGATGTTAAAGAAATCGCTGAGCATCTCATGTTAATAGACTTAGGACGAAATGACATTGGTCGAATTTGTAAAATTGGTTCGGTCCATATGGAAAAACAAATGGTCATCGAACGATTCTCCCACGTGATGCATATCTCTTCTACAGTTGTTGGTGAAGTACAACCAAATACAAGTGACATTGATATCCTACGAGCCACTTTTCCAGCGGGAACGGTGAGTGGTGCTCCAAAGATCAGAGCTATGGAAATCATTGATGAGTTAGAAACAGACAAACGAGGAATTTATGGTGGAGCGATTGGCTATTTGGGATGGCATGGTCGATTAGATCTTGCCATAGCATTACGAACAGCAGTATTCAAAGATGATACCGTTTACGTACAAGCAGGAGCAGGTTTGGTTGCAGACTCCATTCCTAAAAACGAATGGCAAGAATGCATCAACAAAGCAAAAGCTTTGTTTCTAGCCGCTGATATTGCAGAGAATAATGACAGTTCCCGCTGACATTAAAGCGATGGGGGTTATTAGGGGGAGAATGCTAATTCTTCCCCTAATTGCTAGCGAAAAATTTATTTTTTCGCGACGCATTATATTAGAGGAAGTTCTTCCCGCCCTCGAGCGGGAAGACTGGGCAGAGAATAAGGTCGAGTAATCTCATGATATTGATGATCGATAATTATGATTCTTTTACCTTCAACCTGGTGCAATACTTAGGCGAACTAGGCGTCACAGTAACTGTTTACCGAAATGATGAACTCACGCTTCAAGACATTGAAAAGCTTAAGCCTGCAGGAATTGTTATTTCTCCAGGACCCTGCACGCCCAATGAGGCGGGCATCTCGATGCAAGTCATTAAAGAATTTGGAAAAGAAATCCCTCTTTTAGGAGTGTGCCTAGGACATCAAAGTATTGGTCAAGTTTTTGGTGGTAAGGTAGTACGCGCCAAACAAGTAATGCATGGCAAGTTATCGCAAATACATCATCAACAACAGGGAGTTTTTGCAAAGCTACCGAGTCCTTTTAGTGCAACACGTTATCACTCACTCGTTGTTGAAAAAGAAACCTTACCTGATTGCTTAGAAATCACCGCTTGGACCGTGTCTGCTGACAATGGCATGGATGAAATTATGGGATTAAAGCACAAAGAATATTTGCTCGAGGGAGTGCAGTTTCATCCCGAATCCATTCTAACTGAGCATGGCAAACTACTCTTACAAAATTTTTTAGAATCTATCTATGGCACTAAAAAAAGCTCTACATAAACTCGTTAACTTTGAAGATTTGTCTTCAGAACAAATGAGCGCTGCCATGCGAGAAATCATGAGTGGTCAAGCAACGCCTTCACAAATTGCAGGTTTCCTAATAGCGCTTGAAATGAAAAAACCAACGATAGGCGAAGTTGCAGTAGCTGTCAGTGTGATGCGAGAATTTGCAACAAAACTACATCTGCATCGCTCTCCTCTAGTCGATATTGTAGGTACCGGTGGCGACCAGTCAAATACTTTTAACATCTCAACTACCGCAGCTTTTGTCGTTGCTGCAGCAGGTGCTACAGTTGCAAAGCACGGTAACCGATCAGTCTCAAGTCGCTGCGGTAGTGCTGATGTCTTAGAAAAAGCCGGGGTCAATTTAACGCTTGCTCCTGAAGAAGTGAAAAAAATCATCGACGCTATCGGGATTGGTTTTTTATTTGCTCCCACCTATCACAGTGCAACTAAGCATGCTGTCATTCCTAGAAAAGAACTTGGGATACGCACTTTTTTTAACTTACTTGGGCCGCTCACCAACCCGGCAGGAGCCGATCATGTTGTAATCGGTGTCTTTGATACAAAATGGTTATTGTTGACCGCAGAGGTTTTATCTCAGTCAAACTGTAAACGAGCACTTGTCATTCATTCGAAAGATGGCTTGGATGAAATAAGCTGCGCAGATAGTACCGATGTTGTCGAATTAAACGATGGGATTATTACTCGATATTCCATTTCACCCGAAGATTTTAATTTAGAACGGTGCCCACTTGATCAACTTCGTGTTGAAACTGTAGAACAAAGCTTAGCCATTCTTCAAGCCGTGTTACGTAATGAACCTCATCCTGCGAGAAATATTGTTATCTTAAATGCAGGCGCTGCAATTTATGTTGCCGGATTAGCAACTTCCATTCACGATGGTGTAATTATTGCCGATGAAATGTTGTCTCAAAAAAAAGCCTGGGAGAAATTCCAACAACTCATTAGTTTTAGTAATCTAGGAAAAAATGAATGACCAGCTATGAAGATATATTGCAAAAAATAATCGACAACAAACGACTTGAGATTGAAGAACGGAAACTTAAACTAGATCAATTAACTTTAACTGATCTCATAAAACAAAATCCGTCTAATTTAAAATCTTTTGGTGTGGCAATAAAAAACTCATTACTAAAAAAACAAATTGCAATCATAAGTGAATTAAAAAAAGCATCCCCCAGCAAGGGATTAATACGAGCGGATTATTCGCCAGGCAACATTGCGGCCGAGTATGAGCAAGCTGGCGCAACTTGCCTTTCGATACTGACGGAAAGAAACTTTTTCTTAGGAAGTGATGAGGATTTAATTGCAGCCAAGAATACAACATCAATCCCAATTCTCAGAAAAGATTTTATTATAGATCCCTATCAAATTTATGAATCCCGCTATATTGGTGCGGATTGTATTTTACTAATCGTAGCCGCGTTGTCCATTAGCCAGCTTCTTGAATTCTATGAGATTGCAACTGGATTAGGGCTTGACGTTATCGTTGAAGTTAATAACGAACGTGAACTTCAAGCTGCACTACAAACTCAAGCAGAACTGATAGGCATTAACAATCGAAATCTGAGAGATTTTTCCGTTAATTTGCAACACACTATTGAACTTAGCAAAAAAATTCCGAGCGGTCGAATCGCTATTTGTGAAAGTGGGATTCGCAATCGAAACGATATTGAACTTATGCAACAACACCAGGTGAATGTTTTCCTAATTGGCGAAACTTTAATGAAAGCAGACTCACCAGGAAAAATGTTGACAGATTTATTGGGGTAGATTTGCGAGCAAATGGTTTTTTACCAAGAATTCTTTTGCAACATCCTCTGGCGTTCGTCGCATCACATCCACTTGATAATTTAATTGTCGCATTTTTTCGTTAGTAATTTTCCCTGCAAGAGGACTTAAAATGTTGGAGATTTCAGGGTGATGTTCTAGAAATTTCATCCTGATGACGGGAGCTGCATAATAGGGTGGGAATAAATGCCTATTATCCGTTAAGACGACTAAATTGTAAGAGCGCAAACGTGCGTCGGTTGAAAAAGCCATAATTGCGTCTAATTCATTGTTGTAAAGTGCCTTATACATTAAACCCACGTCCATCAATCGCACCTGCTTAAACTCGATGTGATATTTATTCTTAAGACCAATAAAACCATCGGGTCTTTCCATAAAATCAGCAGGCACACCAATTGTTAGCTGAGAAGCAACTCTAGCCAGATCTTCAATGTTGTTGAGATGATATCTTTGTGCCAGCTGCTGCGTTACTGCAAGCGCATTAGTATTATTAAAGCCGAATTCTTTTAACCAAACTAAATTAAATTTTTGCAAATACGCTTCACTAACATATCGAAATACTTGTACAGGATCTTGCAAGCCAGCTTCGTTTAAAATCACTGAGTAACTGGTCCCGGTATACTCCGGATAGATATCAATTTCATTTTTCAAAATAGCACGGTGGCAAATAAACGTGCCCCCCAAATTAAACGTTCGATCTACTTTTAAATTTGTTTTGGCTTCTATCATTTGAGCAAGAATTTCTCCTAAAATTAATTGCTCACTGAAATTTTTACTGCCGACTCGAACAATGTTTTCCTGTGAAGAACTCGCAGGTGCAAAAACAAAGTAAAATACCATCACAACACAGGTTGCTACCAAACTCATTCGCCAAAAACTTTTTTGAGAATAGGATCTTGGCAAGTGCTTTAAGGTTAATATTTTTTCCAAATACCCTATTAAAAAATCAAAAAATAATGCTAACAAAGCAGCTGGAATAGCGCCTAATAAGATTAAATTAACGTTATTTAACGCCAAACCTTCGTAGATAAATTCACCCAGGCCTCCCGCTCCTATCAATGCAGCAAGAGTTGAAATCCCTATCGCCATTGCTGTTGCAGTTCGAATACCAGCGATGATAATAGGAATTGCCAGGGGTAACTCTACTAATCGAATGCGTTGAAATCGAGTTAAACCCAAACCATTGGCAGCCTCTAATAAATCGGGTGAAATATTTAATATTCCAACAGCGGTATTTCTAATAATAGGCAACAATGCATATAAAATCAGAGCGATCAAGGCAGTTTTGATACCAATTCCAAAAACTGGCAATAACAGACCCAACACAGCAAGACTGGGCAATGTTTGAATTATGCTATTAAATCCTAATACGTACTGTCGCAAACGTGGTTTCTTGGCAATTAAAATTCCTAGGGGGATGCAAATAACTGTTGCGATTAAAATCGCACTTAATGCCAGATAGCTTTGCTGCAGAGTTCTCTCTACTACTTGATACGCTTGTGCTTTAAATAAAGCAAAAAAACTAGACATAAAGTACATCCATAAATTCTTTTAATTGATGTACTGCTTGTGAGAATAGTTCATGCACAAAATCCGTTGCAGGTTTTTGCATAATTTCTTTTCTAGTGCCAATCTGTTCTAACTTTCCCTGGTTGATCACGGCAATTCGATCCCCTAAACGCAACGCTTCATAAATGTCGTGAGTTACAAAAACAATAGTTTTTGCTATTTTCTTTTTCAATGTGAGAATTTCATTTTGCAAAGCTACCCGATTAATCGCATCAAGAGCTCCAAATGGTTCATCCATTAATAGAATATCTGAGTGGGTTGCCAAGGCACGAGCAACGCCCACTCTTTGTTGTTGGCCTCCAGATAATTCTGCAGGATAGCGAGCGGCAAAACGACTTGGATCTAAATTAACTTGTTCAAGAAAATAATGACTTTGTTGGATTTGTTTCTGTTTAGAAAATTTTTGTAGTTGTAACACGATTTGAATATTTTCAGATACGGTAAAATGAGGGAATAAACCAATTCCTTGAAAGACATAACCAATCGAACGTCGAAGCTGTACTGGCTCTAACGTGGCAACATCTTGGCCGTTAATTCTAATTATACCTGCACTTGGCTCTAAGAGTCGATTAATCATCTTTAGAGTGGTAGTTTTACCTGAACCTGAACTGCCAAGTAAAACGAGACATTCACCTGGCATAACATTAAAGGTAATGTCATCCAAGACGTTGTAGTTACCATCGAATGATTTTTTGACGTGATCAAACTCAATCATGTAGATTTCGGTCTCAACTTTTTCTAAAGATAATAAGTTGTCTTAGTCATTACTTTTGACATAGCACGCATCATTGTTTTCACAATGTCTGGAAGTTCCATTGCTCCGGCACCCAGAGCAACAGTGGCATGGTGAGCTTCTTCCTCACACATTTTCTCCAAAATCGCACGACTTTTTTGATCATCTGGGGAAAGTTTCAAGAGATGTTCTTTAAGATGTTGTTCCACTTGACGTTCGGTTTCTACAACAAATCCTAAACTCCAACGATCACTAATCGCACCACAAATTAGGCCTAAACTGAAAGATCCTACATACCACAGCGGATTTAAATAACTGGTATGACTGTTTAACTCTTCAATCCGCTCTTCGCACCATGCAAGATGATCCGTTTCCTCTTGAGCTGCATCTAATAAAGAAACTCTTAATTGGGATGTGCTAGCCACCATCGCCTGACCATAGTACAACGCTTGCGCGCATACTTCTCCCGTATGATTAATACGCATCAATGCTGCACTTTTTTTTTGCAACTCATTTTGTAAAGGAGATTCTTGTAAGTTCTGGGCTGGCGAACTGCGAGTCGCAATGGCTTTTTTACACAACGTACGAAGCCCATTATCAAATGCCATAATAAAGCGGTCTACGCCTGAATAATGTTTTGTCATTGAAGTCTCTAGTGCTTATTTATTCCATGAGCCCACGGCGCATAATACAAACATTGCCATGAAAGTGCTATGCAAAAAGACGTGTCCTCCTTTAAACTCTGTGCAACAAACGTAGTTTGTGATTTTTTTGTCGTGCGTCGTCCCGCGCCTTGATCGCGGGATCCAGCGAAGTGCCCTTTAATCTGGATCCTGCGATCAAATTGTGGGACGACGGAAGCACTTAACGGTAGCCGACGCCTTGTAATAGTTACTTTAATGTAGAGAACAAAGATGAATACGGAGTTTGAAAATCTCCCATTAAAACAGTTCACAGAAAAAGCTTATTTAGATTATTCAATGTACGTAATCTTAGATCGAGCACTACCTCACATAGGTGATGGCCTAAAACCAGTACAACGACGTATTGTTTATGCCATGTCTGATCTGGGACTTAAAGCAGGCGCCAAATATAAAAAATCTGCACGAACAGTTGGTGATGTTTTGGGTAAGTTTCACCCACACGGTGACACCGCTTGTTATGAAGCCATGGTCTTAATGGCTCAGTCGTTTTCTTACCGCTATCCACTCATTGATGGCCAAGGAAATTGGGGGTCACCGGATGATCCTAAGTCTTTCGCAGCGATGCGTTATACAGAATCACGTTTATCAAAGTATGCCGAAACCTTACTGGCAGAGCTCGAGCAGGGCACTGTTGATTGGGTACCTAACTTCGATGGCACCTTAGATGAGCCATCTCTATTACCTGCAAGACTCCCAAATGTTTTATTAAATGGTGCGACTGGGATTGCAGTGGGTATGGCAACCGATATTCCTCCGCATAATCTCCGAGAAGTTGCGTCTGCTTGTATTCATTTATTAGATAATCCCAAGTCTACTTTAGAAGATATCTGTCAAATGGTGCAGGCACCGGATTTTCCGACCGAAGCGGAAATCATCACACCTCGACGAGACATCATTGAAATTTATCGCAAAGGTAACGGTAGCATTAAAATGCGAGCCGTGTACGTTGAAGAAGATGGCGATATCATTATTACTGCTCTACCTCATCAAACTTCCGGCTCCAAGGTCTTAGAGCAAATCGCAGGCCAAATGCAGGCTAAAAAACTTCCTATGGTGGCAGATCTACGTGATGAGTCAGATCATGAAAATCCTACTCGCTTGGTCATCACACCTCGATCTAATCGAGTCGATATTGAACCTTTAATGGCCCATCTATTTGCAACAACCGACTTGGAAAAAAGTTATCGTATCAATCTCAACATGGTTGGGATTAATGGCAAACCGCAAGTCAAAAGTTTAATAACCATTCTTCAAGAGTGGTTAATCTTTCGAACGGCTACCGTGCGTCGTCGACTTGAATACCGCTTAGAAAAGGTTCTCAGCCGCTTACATATCTTAGATGGTTTATTAATTGCTTTTTTAAATATTGACGAAGTCATTCACATTATTCGCACTGAAGATCGTCCGAAACCGGTGCTGATGACACGTTTTAAGATCACTGATATTCAAGCAGAAGCTATTTTAGAATTAAAACTTCGACATCTTGCTAAACTTGAAGAAGTTAAGATCAAAGGCGAGCAGGCAGAATTAGCTAAAGAGAAAGCTATGATTGAAAAAATACTAGGCTCGGAAAAACATCTTAAGGCACTCATTCGTAAAGAACTCAGTGAAGATATGGAACAATTTGGCGATGAGCGCAAATCAAAACTCGTAGAACGTGCCGAAGCACAAGCCATGCGTGAAGAAGAAATGTTACCTGCTGAAGCGATTACGGCCATTCTTTCCCAAAAAGGATGGGTTCGTGCGGCGAAGGGACATGAATTTGAGGTGGAGAATCTGAGCTACAAGGCTGGCGATTCTCTTCTAGTAGCAGCGAAGGGGCGCAGCAATCAACAGGCAGTATTTTTAGATTCGACTGGAAGAAGCTATTCGCTAGCCGCCCACACTTTACCTTCAGCACGCAGTCAGGGCGAACCACTAACCGGACGCCTAAATCCGCCTCCTGAAGCGATCTTTACTGGTTTGTTATTGGGAGAACCAACCCAATTAATACTGCTAGCATCCAATGCAGGTTATGGCTTCATCACTGCATTAGAAAATCTCTATAGTAAAAATCGTGCTGGTAAAGCAATCTTAAGTTTACCTAAAGGTGCAAAAGGGCTTGCACCTCGTTTAGTGTCCGATTTGAAAACCGATTTGCTTGCAGCAGTTAGCGCCGAAGGACATTTGTTGATATTTCAAGTCGATGCTCTGCCACAACTCCCTAAAGGAAAGGGTAATAAAATTATTAATATTCCTTCGAGCAAATTTAATACCAAAGCGGACTATTTAGTTGATATCCAAGTCTTAAGATTAGGAGAGTCGCTAATTATTCATTCCGGCAAAAAGGACTTTGAAATTAAATCTAAAGATTTAAAACATTACTTTGGTGAGCGAGGAAGAAGAGGACACGTTGTGCCAAGAGGCATTCGCAAAATTGATGCATTGTCAGTTAAATGAAACATATCAGTAACAAGGAGGTTCTATGGGTTATATTGATCAGACACTCACCAGCGACGAGGAACTAGTTTTTCGAACTAAACCTCATTGGATAATTTTCACAGCTTCTTTAGGGTGGCTCTTTCTTGCCATTCTAATCTTGTTTGTTGCACCCAAATATAATGTGGCAAATATTCATTTTTACGACCGCTACACTATTACAGATTTATTAGGGTTTTTAGCTTTGTTCGCTGCATTATTCTCGGGGCTATCCGCCTTTGTGACTTTTCAAACCTCTGAATATGGTATTACAACCCGTAGAATACTCATGAAAGTTGGTTTTATTCGGCGCTACTCTGAGGAAATCCTTTTATCACGTGTGGAAAGTATCCAAGTCTATCAAAGCGTGATGGGTAGATTATTCGACTACGGAACAATCATTGTTTCAGGTACGGGCGGCAGCAAAGATCCATTCCCTTATATGCCTAACCCACTCAATTTTCGTCGTATTGCGCAACAGCACTTGGATGACGCTAAGTAGCTTCTTATTTGTCATTCCCGCGGCGCGGGAATGACACAAATCACATTAAATCCCCAAACTTAGCTTGTAATAAAGCCACCGCAACCACAGCGGCCGTCTCCATACGCAGTATTCTCGGCCCTAATGCAACCCCGACAAAACCTTCTTGCAACGCCAGGGTCAGCTCATCTTCAGACCAACCTCCTTCAGGACCGATTAGTACAGTAATATCACGGCTAGGAGCGAGACTATTCAGACTACTACCGCAGGTAGGATGGCAGATTAGCTTCAGCGAGGAATTCATTTTTGGCAGCCAGTGCTTATATTGAATAATGGGATTTAATTTAGGTAACGTTGCCCGCCCCGATTGTTCACAAGCACTAATCATAATGTTTTGCCAATGGCTCCAGCGCTTATCAGCACGGCTCTCATCTAGCTTAACATTACAGAATTCAGTTAAGAGTGGAGTGATTTCTGATATGCCTACCTCAACCGCCTTTTGAATTACCCAATCCATTTTCTCGCCTTTACCAAGGGCTTGTGCTAGGTGAATATTACAAGATGATTCTGTCTTGAGCGGTTGAAACTGGGCGACATTTACGAGGACTCTTTTCTTGCCAATATCAGCGATTGTGCCAAGGTATTGTCCACCTTCACCATTAAAGAGAAGAACCGCCGAGCCCACTTTTAATCTTAAAACATGTAGTAGGTAGTGACTTGTATCTTGTGGTAAAGTAATCAGTAATTCGATACCTAACTTACCTTCATAATATATTCTTGCTAGTCGCATTTTGTACCTAATAAATAGTGGAGTTTCATATTATGGCCAAGCCATCTACTATGCTTGAGGGTTTAAAAAAGCTGCTGATCGAAGGCTCAGCTAGCACTCAAGAAGACATCAAGCAACATCTTACTAAACTTGGATTTGATGTTAACCAAGCAAAAATTTCCCGTTTGCTTCGCAAAATTGGCGCGATCAAAGCAAGTAATGAGTTTGGTCAAGTTGTTTATTGTTTGCCAAAAGAACCTGCGCCCCCACAGGCTAAAAGTACTCTCGCAAATTTAATTATTGATATTGAAGCCAATGAGACTGTCATCGTGATTCACACTAGTCCAGGTTCAGCTTCTCTGTTTGGTCGATTGATCGACCATAATCTTGCCAAATTAGGCGTCCTGGGTACAGTAGCAGGTGATGACACTCTTTTTGTCATGCCCCGCTCAATTAAACAAATCGATCAAGTCTTATCTGAAATAAAAGAATTACTACGTCGTTTGTAACTTAGGCTTAATCAATCACCACCGTTTTAATATTTACAAATTCTCTAATCCCAAACTCAGAAAGCTCCCGACCATAGCCACTTTCTTTAACGCCACCAAATGGCAACCGTGGATCAGATTTAACAAGACTATTCACAAAACAACTTCCGGCAATTAACTTGTTAGCCGCTATTCTTTCTCCTCGCGACAAATCATTTGTGAAGACAGCCGCACCTAATCCATAGATTGTATCATTTGCTATTGTAATGGCTTCATCCTCATCTTTGGCTCCGATGATGGCGGCAACCGGCCCAAACAATTCTTCGTCATAAGCAGGCATACCTGGCTTAACGTTGGTTAAAACAGTTGGCGGATAATAAGCACCTGGCAAATTAGGAATTTTACCTCCTAACAAACATTTAGCTCCTTCACGTATACTTTTTTCTACTTGCTGATGTAAATGATCACGAAGGTCATAACGTGCTTGGGGGCCCACATCGGTATCTTCCTTGATTGGATCACCCATTTTGGCTTCACTCATTTTTTTTACGAATAATTTTTCAAATTCTTCTTTTACAGAATTCAAAACAATAAAACGCTTTGCGGCAATGCAACTTTGACCAGAATTGGTTAAGCGACTAGCGACACAGACATCAGCTGCCTGCTCTAAATCAGCATCTTCTAAAATTAAATAAGGATCACTTCCTCCCAATTCCAACACCACTTTTTTAAGATGTCGTCCTGCGATTTCTGCAACAGTTTTACCAGCAGGAGTACTTCCCGTCAGTGAAACGGCGGCAATGTGACGATGTGGGATTGCTTTATCAATGCTTTCGCCACTTACGATTAAACTTCGAAAGGTACCATGAGGGAAACCAGCCTGATGAAAAATCTCCTCAATCGCCAAAGAACACCCGGTGGTATTCAGTGAATGCTTTAGTAAAGCGGTGTTACCAGCCATCAAAGTCGGAACTGCGAATCGAAAAACTTGCCAAAAAGGAAAATTCCACGGCATGATCCCCAATATCGTCCCTAGCGGATTAAAGGTGATATAGCTTTTAGACGTGCCATTAGCGACCGGGACAGGAGCCAAAAATTTTTCAGCATTATCTGCATAAAAATCACAACACCAGGCACATTTTTCAATTTCATTGATACCACTTTTAATCGGTTTACCCATTTCGATCGTCATTAATTTCGCATAATCGCGAGCATTATTGCGCAAGACCTCTCCTGCTTTGCGCATCAGCATTCTACGAGTTTCGAAGCTAGTTTTATGCCATTCTTTGAAAGTCTCATGACCCTTATCGATGATGCTCTCTACTTCACTGACTGACATTTCTTCATAAGTATTGATCAAAGTACCGTTAGCAGGATTTCTGATTTCAAAGGTGGACATTTGAGCTACCTCCTGTTAAATATTCCGCATCGTGTATACATTATGAATATAAGCGCATGAATCCTCCAGACATTTCTCTACCGCCTGCCTTTCTCCAGCGCCTCACCGCCATCTTATCGCCCGAAAACTATGCACAATTTCTAAGGGTCTTTAATTCAGAAAGATTGACTTCATTCAGAATCAACACATTAAAGATAAGTCCCGACGCTGTTCTGGGGAAGCTTGATCTCGACGTCACTCCAATTGATTGGTGTCAAAATGCCTATTATGTTCCAACAGCGCAAAAACGTTTACTTACGCAGACCAGCTATTTCTCTGAGGGTGAAATTTACATTCAAAATGCTTCAAGTCTTTTTGCTTCGCTCGCATTAGATCCAAACCCTGGCGAGGAAATTTTAGACTTGGCAGCAGCGCCTGGTGGTAAAACATTGCACATCGCCGACCTTATGCATAATCAGGGAAGAATTGCAGCAATTGAACCGGTCCGAGATCGTTTTTTTAAACTGCGTTCCAATATTAACTTGGCAGGCGCTAATATCGTTGCCACTTATTGCAAGGATGGTTCAGCTTTATGGCGAGTGGTTCCGGCAAGATTTGATCGCGTCTTATTGGATGCTCCTTGTTCAGCAGAAGCAAGATTTGATCCAAAAGATCCAAAAAGTTTTGCGTTTTGGAGCGAAAAAAAAATCTTGGAAATGAACCGCAAACAAAAAAAATTAATTTACTCCGCCATAAAATGTCTCAAACCAGGCGGCAGCCTTATTTATTGTACTTGTTCATATGCTCCTGAAGAAAATGAAGCAATCATTCAATATGCGTTAGATAAATTTGGAAAGAGTATAGAAGTGCAACCTTTAGCAATACCTTTTGACAATTATCAAACTGGTTTAACACACTGGCATAAAGAAGTGTTCGATGAATCTTTAGTTAATACGATTAGAATAATTCCTAACGAACTGATGGCTGGGTTTTATATTGCTAAATTGCGTGTCATTCCCGCGTAGGCATCCACTTAAGCGTTATCCCTTGTGGGTGAGGGCCCTCATCCGGCCTTCGGCCACCTTCTCTCATAAGTGGGAGAAGGGAAAAAGCTTAAGATGACAAAAAAAAACGCTTTAGAACAAACTAATCAAATCTTTATTTAGCATTCCTTCTAAAACTCCCAAAGGAGATTTTGACGGCTCGAGTAAACCTTCGGGCGGCAAATAAAATGTTTGTTCGAAAGTGAATTGTCCTGCCATTGCAGCATGGGAAACTTGATCCGTGTATACGATCCAACTGCTTCCGGCGGGAAATTCGACTTGTTGTTGTGCTACCGTTTTTTGATAATCAAGATCTGCTTTCATATTGTCATGGAGCTGCAGCATATAATGATCGTAAAGTGTTCGCCTTGCCTTTGTGATCTTTAAAGCTTGAAGCAAATACGCACTACCAAAAACAGGTCTCTTTAAGCTAGGGTGAAATTGTTTAGCAACTTCTTCAAAAGGTTCTCCTAGTCGCCAAACCCTCGGTTTTGAGACAGGATTGACGTTAGTGAATAGTCGTAGAATTCGTTTACCTTGAGTAGGATTAGCAGGAAAAGCATCGACATGTAAACGAGTGTCATCTTTACGATATGAGGGTGCTATTCTGCCCGCGATTTCAACGGGCCTGAAACTGGTGCGCGCTGATAATAATGAAGGTGCGTAATGATTAAGTAAGTGTCTGATTAAAATTTGTGACTGTTTCGCAAAACGCGCCATCATATTTTCAAAATATTCGCGCTCTTCGTCATCACAAACCAAACCTCTTAGACGATGATGATTAATATCATAACTAATATTTTTAGTTCGCGTATCAGCATATTGTGGTGATAAAAAATTTTGTTCTTCTTTTTTCAAAGCAAAATTTAAGTTTGGCAAAAATAGAACTTGTCCTGACTCAAGTGCTTGAACTGCTGTCTGCGCTAAGTCATTCGGTATTTCTTGAAACCAATCAATGATGTCTAGGGTAGTTAGCATGTTTATCCTTAAATGGTTACTCAGGATTTTCCAAACTTAAAATACCAGTGTTATAGTCATAGGCGAAAATTTCTGCATATCGTCCCCACTCAATGACTATTTTTAAAACTTCTTCTGCTGCTTCCTGACTCAGGTAATCTTCTAATTCTCTTAAAAAGCGATCTTCTGAAGCAACATGTTCTGGTCTTTCATCTAACACTCGGCGAATATGGCGCGCTAAAGGTACATAGCTCAAAAGATGTGCTGCAAAGATTTGCTTTCGCCTTAAAATATCTGCCTGCGCAAATAATTTTCCAGCACCAGTTAACTCGATATCTCCCTTAGAAACATAAGCAAATCGCATAATTTCAAGTGCTTCAATAATATGAAATAAGTCATCAACATTAAGTTGTAAGTCTTCTGCGAGTTCTGGCAAGTCAACTCTATCTTGGTAATCAGGCGAATCGAGTGCTTCCATAAAACCTGTTAATTCTGAAATTTCTACATAAGGTAATCTAAACCCTAAGCCAATTGTTTTGTAACGGACGCCAGCAACGCTGATTCTATCGGCTGATGGTGTCGTCATGAGGGTGTAAATTTCATCTACGAGCTTTCGAAATTTTGGATCTTGAGCGTTTCGAGGACGAGGTAAATCTACTGCAAGATCATCTTTGATATAACCTGGATCGGCACCAAAAATTAAAATACGATCTGCAAGAATTGCTGCTTCCTCGATATTGTGGGTAACGCAAATAATTCCTTTAATGTGGGTCTTTTTTTCTTGCCAAAGATCTAATAAATCACTTCGTAAGTTATCCGCTGTTAATACATCAAGCGCTGAAAAAGGTTCGTCCATTAATAATACGGTAGGATCAACAACCAATGCTCTGGCAAATCCCACCCGTTGACTCATACCACCTGAAAGTTCTTTGGGGTAAGCCGATTCAAAACCATCTAAGCCTATGACATCAATCGCCTCGATCGCTCGCGCTCGACGTTCTGATTTAGACACTCCTAGCGCTTCTAAACCTAATTCCACATTTTGCAAAACAGTGAGCCACGGTAATAATGCAAAATTCTGGAAAACCATTGCCATGCCCTTGACTGGACCATTTACAGGTTTGCCCAAGTAAATCACTTCACCTGCCGTTGCTGGAATTAAACCTGAAATGATTCGCATTAGTGTCGATTTACCAGAACCTGATTTTCCTAACAGAGCAACAATCTCATTTTCTCTAAGAATAAAGTTAACATCCTCAAGCACTAATAAGTCTTGATGGTCACTTTTTTTGAAAGATTTTTTAACACCCATTGTCTCAATCAGATTTGAAGACAACGCAGTGATCTTCTGAGTCATAGCTCACTCCAGACGAAAGCGTTCATCCGCTAAGTTGTATAATGGACCCCATAAAATTCGATTAATGGCTATCACGAATAAACACATTACTCCTGTTCCTAAAACCAGGCGAGGAAAGTCGCCATTCGTCGCTTGGACAGTAATATAAGCACCCAAGCCAGTAGCAACGAGTTTAGTCTGTCCCCAGTTAACTGCTTCTGCAATGATACTCGCATTCCAAGCACCACCTGCTGCTGTAATAGCACCCGTAACATAATAAGGAAAAATACCGGGTAACACTATCCTCTTCCACCAAAGCCAGCCATTGACATTAAAATTACTGGCCACCTGCTGCATTTCTTTTGGTAAAGCGCTCACACCGGCAATGACATTAAAAAGAATATACCATTGTGTTCCAAGGATCATGAGTGGCGAAGTCCAAATCTCGACGTTCATGTGATATCGAACGATCAACATCACGACAACCGGGAAAAAAAGATTCGCAGGAAACGCGGCTAACATTTGAATAATCGGTTGAAAAAAATCGACGTACTTAGGCCTAAGACCAATCCAAACACCAACCGGTACCCAGATGAAGGAACATAACACAATTAATACCATGACCCGAGTACAGGTGATTAGCCCAAGATAAATAACATGGAAGCCTTCTTTGAATGATACATAAGCAAAAATAAATTTGCTGACAATCGCCAAGCTCATAGCAAGTATTGCAAAGAGAAAGACATACCAGAAGATAACTAATAATTTTTGCCACTTTTGATTGTAGCTTGGAATAACTTGTGCTTGCCCTTGCAACAAACGAATATTAACAAATGATTCCCAAAATTTTTTCAAGAGTATGCCACTACGTCGAACCCAGGTTGTATTTTCGAATAATGCTGCCAACCAAGTACCGCTACGGGTATTGTCGTCGTCTTGCTCGAATTTGAATCGTTCACCCCAATTACTTAATGGTCGAAATAAAAGTTGATCGTATAAGAAGATCACTATCAACATGGCTAAGATGGCATAAAAAACGCTCCATCCATCTGCTTTTAATACGGCCAAGGCAATGTAAGAACCAATCCCTGGTAACATAATATTATGGTTAGCAACAGTAATTGACTCAGCGGCAACCACAAAGAACCAACTGGCAGACATCGACACCATAATATTCCAAAGCAGCGCAGGCATAGCAAAAGGAACATCTAGACGCCAAAAACGTTGCCAAAATGAAAGGTGAAACATCGACGCTGCTTCTTGAAGTTCATAAGGTACGGTCCGCAAGCTTTGATAAAAGCTCAAAGCAATATTCCAAGCTTGAGAAGTAAAAATAGCAAAAATGGCTGCACACTCCGGGCCCCACATACTACCTGGAAAAAGCGCAATGAAACCGACAATCGTGAGTGATAGAAAAGATAAAACCGGTACCGATTGTAAAACATCAATCATCGGAATAATAATTCGTTCAGCATGTTTACTTCGAGCCGCTAAAGTTCCAAAAATAAAGGTAAACACTAAACTGAACACTAAAGAAATTAACATCCGCAAGACAGAGCGAAGCGCATAGTAAGGTAGATTCCAAGGATCCAAAGAAATAGGAATTGTTTCGCCAGTTTGATAGGGCAGTGACATTTGATGAACGCCAAACCCCAAAATAACTAAGATGGCTAATACCAAGATGATCGCCGCCAAATCCCAATAATTGGGAAAAGACAAACTCGTCATTTCAAACTTTGAAAAGATTTTTTTTGGCGAAAACGACATGGCATAACCTTCGTTAAGAACCATACTAGAGTAACTTTCATAAGCCTCTAGTGCAATCAAGGTTAGCTATTTGAGTGGAGGGGGTGATTGATCTCACAAACTTTCTGCAACTCACCAGCTTAATCGGGCGCGGGCACGATTGTTGCATTAAATTCGGATACAATATTTTACGGTTGCTAAGAAAACTACTCTTCCTCAGTATACCAACTATCAAGTTGCAGCAGCGCTTCGTCAAGACCTACTTTATTTAATGAAGAAAATAATTGGACGCTAGTACTTTGCATGTGTTCAATTGCTTTTCGTACTTCAATAAGTGTGTTAATGGCAGCGCCACGACTTAACTTATCTGCTTTAGTGAGCAAAATATGAGTTGGAAGATTCGAATGAAATGCCCATTCTAGGCATTGTTGATCATACTCTTTTAAGGGATGTCGAATATCCATGATTAAAATAAGACCTTTTAAACATTCACGCTTTTGGAGGTATTCATTGATGTTTTTTTGCCAACGATGCTTGATCGCTAAAGGAACTTTCGCATAACCATATCCTGGCAAGTCAACTAAGCGTCGCTGATCGTCAAGCCTAAAAAGATTAATCATTTGAGTACGGCCAGGTGTTTTACTGGTTCGTGCTAAAGCTTTTATGCCGGTAATAGTGTTTAAGGCACTTGATTTGCCAGCGTTGGACCGACCGATAAAAGCAACTTCCATACCGTGGTCAGGAGGTAATTCAACTAGAGTAGGTGCGCTTAACAAAAAAGTAGCGTTGTTGTAATGAGGTTTTTTCATAAGTCTCTATACTACTCTAATACCTAGCCTGGGTGCAAACCCAGGAAATCAAAGGTTCCTGGGTTGCACCCAAGCTACGTTTAGAAATTTTTCAGCAGGTAAACTAACATTGCAATCACTGCAATTAATATTAATGCCAAGATACCTAAGGTGAATATACTACGACTGGTATTCTCCTTGCTAAACGCTTGAGGATTACGAGTCACGTTTTTGTAGGTAAACCAGACAAGCACGCCCGCACCTGCCACTAATAATACTGTGGTTAATGTTTCCATTTCAGCCAACCTCAACTATTTTCATTGAATTAGTTCCGCCATGAACTCCCATTGATGATCCTTTAGAGATAATAACTAACTCACCCTTACTGACCAAACCACGTTGCAATAATTCCTGAACTGCTCTGCGATTGATCTCTGGACGATATACCGCAGTGGCATCGAATGGTATTGGATAGACACCTCGGTAGAGGGTAACTTTACGTAAAGTTTTAACATGACGACACAATGCAAAAATGGGAATGCCCGATCGAATCCGTGACATCCACAAAGGCGTGGCACCTGATTCAGTCAAGGCGATGATTGCTTTAATACTCATGTGATTAGCCGTATACATGACGGCCATGGCGATGGCTTCATCAATACGATCAAAATGCATTTCAACTCGATGCCGGGAAGTCGTCGTTCTTGGATTCCTTTCTGCTCCCAGGCAAATGCGCGTTACCGCTTGGATCACTTCTACTGGATAAGAACCAACTGCCGTTTCAGCGGAAAGCATGACGGCGTCTGTTCCATCTAAAATTGCATTCGCCACGTCTGAAACCTCTGCTCGGGTTGGAACAGTGCTATGAATCATAGATTCCATCATTTGAGTGGCGGTAATCACCGGACGATCTAACGTACGTGCTCGATGAATAATATGTTTTTGCACCCCAGGGACTTCTGCGTCACCGATCTCTACAGCTAGATCTCCACGCGCCACCATGACTCCATCTGAAGCAATAATAATTTCATCAATCGCAGCGACGGCTTCTTGGCGTTCAATTTTAGCAATAATTCCTACCGTGCCACCTGCTGCCTCAATTAGCTCTCTTGCTTCTTTGATGTCATCGGCTGTTCGTGGAAAAGAAACTGCAATGTAATCTACATCTAGGGAACAGGCAGTTTTGATATCAGCTTTATCTTTTTCGGTTAAAGCTTTTGCAGAAAGCCCGCCCCCTTTTTTATTAATGCCTTTGTTATTGGAAAGGATGCCACCTATTTCCACTCGACAAAAAATTTGGGGCGGATTCACATGCTCCACATGTAAAATAATACGGCCATCGTCCAAAAGCAGGGTGTCCCCTGCGTACACATCTTGTGGTAGTTGTTTATAATCAATTCCAACAGCAGTTTCATTGCCTTCGTCAGATGCTTTTGACGCATCCAAAATGAACTCTTGACCTCGTACTAAGTTAACTTGTTTATCCTTAAAACGGGAAATGCGGATTTTAGGTCCTTGCAGATCGGCTAAGATCGCAATTTCTTTGCCCACTTTTTTTGCAACTTCCCTCACTTGTTGCACGCGGTAGGCATGGTCGGAAGGATCACCATGTGAAAAGTTAATTCGAACGACATCTACCCCATAGGTCATCATCAACCCAAGAATTTCAGGGTCATCGGAAGCTGGACCTAGGGTTGCTACTATTTTTGTTCGTCTCATGAAATAACCTTAAGAATCAGATGGCTGATCTTTTTTCTAGTATATCAATAGCTGGCAAAGTCTTTCCTTCTAATAGTTCAAGAAAAGCTCCACCCCCGGTTGAAATGTAGGAAATCTCATCAGCAACGTCATATTTTTCAATCGCCGCCAAGGTATCGCCACCACCCGCTACTGAGAAAGCTTCACTGCGCGCAATAGCTTCGGACAAAACACGAGTGCCTTCTCCAAAATTTTCAAATTCAAAAACACCCAGGGGACCATTCCATATTACTGTGCCAGCTTTTTCGATAATTTGTTTAATATGGTTCGCAGTTTTTGGACCCACATCCAAAATCATCTCATTATGAGCAACATCCTCAACTTTTTTAACAACTGCTTTTGCCCCAGCTGAAAACTCAGTGGCTACCAACACATCTTCCGGCAAAGGAATTTGCTTGTGGTGCGCTTTAGCAAAACTCAACATTGCTTGAGCATCCGGAATTAAATCATGTTCATACAGGCTACTTCCTACCGGAAGGCCCGCTGCCGCTAAGAAAGTGTTGGCAATGCCACCCCCTACAATTAAACAATCCACCTGGGTCAATATTTCGTTGAGTATCGCTAACTTAGTTGAGACTTTTGAGCCCCCGACTACAGCCACTAACGGTCTTTCTGGTTCTCTTAATACATGTCCCAACGCCTCAAGTTCAGAGACAATCAAGGGACCCGCGCAAGCGAAAGGAGCATATTCCGCAACGCCATAGGTTGATGCTTCTTTCCGATGGGCCGTTGCAAAAGCGTCCATGACAAAAATATCACAAAGGTTTGCAAGCTGTTTGCTTAATGAAGGGGCATTATTTTTTTCGCCTTTAAGAAAGCGGGTATTTTCCAACAACACAATTTCACCGGGTTTAACATTAACGTTGCTATGCTCGGTCACTAGTGGCACGGGGCGGCCCAAGTACTTACTTAGACAGGCTGCAACTGGTTGCAATGAGAACTTTGGATCAATCTCGCCCTCTTTAGGCCTGCCTAAGTGAGACATAAGTATAATGGCTGCATCTTGATCCAATGCTATTTTTAAGGTCGGTAAAATTGCTTCGATACGAGTCGTACTAGTAATGGTTCCATTTTCTACCGGTACATTAAGATCAGCGCGGATTAATACCCGCTTTCTTGTTAAATCAAGATCAATCATTTTGATCATTTAGCAGCCATCCAAGCCGCAGCGGTATCTAACATTCTGTTTGAAAAACCCCATTAGTTATCATACCAAGACAAGATCTTGACCGTTTTGCCAATAACCTTGGTCAATGTTGCATCAAAGATGGAGGAGGCAGGATTATGATTAAAATCAATGGAGACAAGAGGATCTTCATTATAAGCAAGGACACCTTTCAATTCGCCTTCCGACGCTGCTTTTAGGACACTGTTGACCTCGTCAACAGAGGTGTCACGTGAAGCTTCGAAGGTTAAATCCACTACTGAAACATTCATAGTAGGAACACGCATTGCAAAACCATCCAGCTTGCCTGCCATTTCTGGGAGTACTAACCCAACTGCCGCAGCAGCTCCAGTCTTAGCCGGTATCATAGAAGCCGTGGCTGAACGAGCTCTTCTTAAATCTGAGTGATAAACATCAATCAGTTTCTGATCATTGGTGTATGCATGAACCGTGGTCATTAAACCATTCTCAATACCAATCTTTTCATTGAGTGGTTTGACTAACGGCGCCAAACAATTGGTTGTGCAAGAAGCGTTAGAGATTACTGTGAAATCTGACTTTAAGGTGTTTTGGTTCACGCCATAAACAATAGTAGCGTCTACCTCTTTACCGGCTGGCGCAGAGATTATCACCTTCTTAGCCCCGGCTTTAATATGGGCAGATGCCTTCTCACGACTATCAAAAAATCCGGTGCATTCCAAAACAATGTCAATGCCTAACTCACCCCAAGGGAGCTTAGTTGGATCTTTTTCGGAAAAAACTTTTATCTTATCGCCATTCACTACCATGTGATTGTCTTGCACAGAAACTTCGCCAGGAAATTTACCATGAACACTGTCATAACGAGTTAGATGAACATTGGTGTTAACGTCACCTAAATCATTAATTGCCACAATTTGCATATCGTTAATGTGATCGCCTTCATATAAAGCACGCAAAATGTTGCGACCAATACGACCATAACCATTTATTGCCAATTTGATAGCCATTATTCCCCTTCCATCAGTAACCCGTATGAAGCGTAGCGAAATACGGAAAAGATACTCATCATCCGCATAAAACTACGCTTCACGCAGACGTCTTTATTGTTTGTTAATCGTTAAGAATGGTGTGAGCTGACTCGATAAGATGCTCAACTGTAATTTTCAACTCTTGGTAAACAGCTTTATAAGGTGCAGATTCACCAAAACGGTCGATTCCGATTACTTTGCCTAAGAAGCCAACGTATTTGTACCAAGTCGCGGTTGCACCCGCTTCGATGACGATTCGTCGGGAAATTTCCTTAGGTAACACGGAGTTTCGATAACTTTCAGATTGCTGTTCGAAAAGTTCGACACAAGGCATTGAAACCACCCGAACCGCTATTCCTTCTTGCTGTAATTTTTCAGCGGCTGCCAATGCGATAGCAACTTCCGAACCGGTCGCAATCAGAATTAAAACGGGTTGTTGTATCGAATCTAACACAATATAACCACCACGCTGGATATCCGCAACCTCAGTTGGTTTTGCTGTAGGCACATTTTGACGCGTTAAGAGTAAACACGAAGGGACATGGTGCTCTATAGAATGTTGCCAAGCAACGGCCGTTTCTAGTTCATTAGCAGGACGCCAAACGTGCAATCCTGGGATTAAACGTAGCATCGCAATCTGTTCGATTGGTTGATGAGTTGGCCCATCTTCCCCCAAACCAATTGAATCATGAGTCAACACAAAAATGGTATGAGCCTGCATCAGCGCGCTTAAACGAACCGCATTTTTACCATAATCAACGAATGTCAAGAAGGTACCAGCATAAGGAATGAAACCACCGTGTAACGCCATACCATTCATAATTGCAAACATTCCAAATTCTCGGACACCATAATAAAGGTAATTACCGGCCGGTTCTGTTGCTGTAAAAGCTTTAGCTGAATCAAATAAAGTTAAATTTGATCCCGTTAAATCGGCAGAGCCACCAAATAGTTCTGGAAGAATCGGTCCATAAGCATCTAGGCAAAGTTTGGACGCTTTTCGAGTCGCCATTTCAGTAGGATTTACTTTAACTTTTGAGATGAAATTATTGCTTTCTGTCGCCCAATTATCGGGTAATTTTTTAGCAAGCCGACGTTCTAATTCCTTAGCAAGTTCTGGATACGCTTGCTCGTACTCTTTAAATTTATCTTGCCAACTTTGTTGTGCAGCTTGTCCCTTGGCACGCGCATCCCATTGGGTATAAATGTCTTGAGGGATTTCGAAAGGTAAGTGATGCCATCCTAGCTGCTCGCGAGTGGCAGCAATTTCCTGATTACCTAGTGGCGCGCCATGACAGTCAGCGCTTCCAGCTGCATTTGGAGCACCATAGCCAATAACCGTTTTACAGCAGATCAGAGTGGGCTTGTCAGTGATTTTTTTCGCTTCTGAAATAGCTAGCGCTATCGCGCTGGCATCATGGCCGTTTACGTTTGCAATGACATGCCAACCGTAAGCTCGAAATCTGGCAGGTGTATCGTCTCCAAACCAGCCGCTCACCTCGCCATCAATTGAGATCCCATTATCGTCATAAAAGGCAATCAATTTATTTAAAGCTAACGACCCCGCTAGGGAACATACTTCATGGGAGATACCCTCCATTAAGCAACCATCACCAACAAAAACATAGGTGTAATGATCAATCAAGTTGAATGAGGGGCGATTAAATTCTGCTGCTAATCTCTTTTCGGCTATCGCCATCCCAACTGAATTCGCTATACCCTGACCTAAGGGACCGGTGGTTGTTTCGACGCCGGGAGTAATTCCAAATTCAGGGTGACCGGGAGTTTTAGAATGTAATTGGCGAAATTGTTTGAGATCTTCAATATTAAGATCGTAACCACTCAGGTGAAGCAAAGCATAATGTAACATTGCACCATGACCATTTGACAAGATAAAACGGTCACGGTTAACCCAGGTTGGATCGCAAGGGTTATGTACTAAATAATCATTCCACAAAACTTCAGCAATATCAGCCATACCCATAGGCATCCCTGGATGCCCCGAATTTGCCTTTTGAACTGCATCCATTGCCAACGCTCGTATTGCATTCGCTAGAGTAAGACGTTTTGAATTTTTCTGAATGGATTGTTCGACGATGGAATCTTCAATTTGCATAAAAAAGCACCTAATAATTGCGAATGAGACTGGTTTTTTTATCAGAAAGATATTACGTTATTAGTATGGAAGAATCAAAACTTCATCAGTGGTTCCTGATGAAACTTTAGAGCGATGGGGGTTATTAGGGGGAGAATGCTAATTCTCCCCCTAATTGCTAGCGAAAAATTTATTTTTTCGCGACGCATATATAATTAAGGAAGCCATTCCCGTGTTTAGCGGGGATAGCTGGAAACTTCATTATGAAGAAAAAGCAGAGGTTTTAAAAATGTGTGGGATAGTAGGTGCAATTGCACAGAGAGATGTTTCTCCTATTTTAGTCGAGGGACTCCGAAGATTAGAGTACCGCGGTTACGACTCTGCCGGATTAGTAGTGCTTAAAGCTAATGGCGAACTGCAACGATTACGCGCTCTAGGGAAAGTATCCGAACTCACTGATCGGCTTCTTCAAGAGCCAATTTATGGCAATGTCGGCATTGCCCATACTCGTTGGGCCACCCACGGTAAACCTTCGGAAACGAATGCCCACCCCCACCTTTCGCATGATTTGGTCGCCGTTGTACATAATGGGATCATTGAAAACTATGAATCTCTACGCGCCGAGTTGCTAGGAGAAGGGTATACCTTCAGTTCAGAAACAGATACCGAAGTTGCGACCCACATAATCCATAAAAACTATTTAGAAAAGAAAAATTTGCTAGCTGCGGTGCAAAGTGCCGTTAAAAAATTTCGAGGTGCTTATGCACTGGGTATTTTAGCGCAAGACGAGCCAAATCATCTAATTGCTGTGCGTAGTGGCTGCCCTTTGGTGATCGGCATTGGTATAAAAGAACATTTTTTTGCCTCAGATCCATTAGCCCTATCTCCTGTGACGCAACAATTTATCTACCTTGAAGAGGGAGATATTGCCTCAATCTCGCAAGACAACTTAGTGATTTATGACCTCAATGGTAATGAAGTCAAACGAAATGTTCAGACTTTAACTAACTTACAAGATGCCAGTGATCGAGGCTCTTTTCGCCATTTCATGTTAAAGGAAATTTTCGAACAACCTCATGCCATTCGAGACACCTTTAATGACTTAATCGACAATGAGAAGTTATTGGTACAAAACTTTGGCGAAGGGTTTGAGCAACTTAAAACCATCGAACGTATTAAAATTGTTGCCTGCGGAACTAGCTACCATGCCGGAATGATTGGTCAAAACTGGCTTGAAAGTCTCGCTGGCATTCCCTGCCAAGTCGAAATTGCCAGTGAAAATCGATATCGACATTCTGTGGTTGAACCTAACTCGTTATTTGTGACGATTTCACAGTCGGGCGAAACAGCCGACACACTCGCTTCACTGCGTCAAGCGAAGCTCAATGGTCATCGCCTCACACTAGGAATTTGCAATGTTGCTCAAAGTGCCCTAGTACGAGAGTCGGATCTGGTCATGCTAACGCGAGCTGGCGTAGAAATTGGGGTAGCATCCACTAAAGCTTTCACGACTCAATTGATCAGTCTGTTTTTACTAACCTTATTTTTCGGACATCACCGGGCAATTACCCACGATCGAGAACGATATTTCATTGAAAATCTTCGTTACTTACCCGCTTTTGCAGAACAAGTATTGGCTTTAGATGAACAAATTAGAGTGCTTGCCCAAAAATTTATCCATAAACAGCATGCTTTATTCTTAGGACGCGGGCTACATTATCCTGTTGCTATGGAAGGAGCACTTAAACTCAAAGAAATTTCCTATATCCATGCCGAAGCTTATCCAGCGGGTGAATTAAAACATGGACCGCTAGCACTAGTTGATAAAGAAATGCCAGTGATTGCCGTTGCACCCAATGATGAATTGCTAGAAAAAGTCAAATCGAATCTTTGTGAGGTTGAAGCCAGAGGGGGGGAACTGATCATTTTTGCCGATCAAGCTTCTAATATTAGCTCCAACTCTCACACTCATGTTATAAACATGCCAAAAGTGTGTAATGAACTTACGCCGCTAATATATACTATCCCATTACAATTATTGGCTTATCACGTGGCAGTATTGAAAGGCACGGATGTTGACCAACCTAGGAACTTAGCTAAATCGGTAACTGTGGAATAACTATTTTCGCCATGGCCTGGTAAAACGCAGTGGAACCCAGGCTGCGAATTTACTGGAATTTCATTTTCTTAACATTATAATCGCTTAAAAACCCTCAAAGAGTGCCTATATCGGTATGACTTTACTAGCTTGTGGAATTAGTCATTTAACTGCGCCACTGGAACTGCGCGAACAATTTTCTTTCACTACAGAACGTGCGCAGTGGTTTTTAAAAGAGCTCATTCATTCGCAATCTGCTCATGAAGCGATGGTTTTATCAACTTGTAACCGCGTTGAAATCTATAGCAAAACATCCGAACCTGATTCATTCCGCCAATGGTTGCAAAGTCATCTCAATTTGAAGCTCGAACCTCATTGGTACTCATTTACTGAAAAACAAGCTGTCTCTCATATCATGCGGGTAGCAAGTGGTTTAGATTCCATGGTTTTAGGAGAACCGCAAATCCTTGGCCAAATGAAGCATGCTTTCACAATGGCTCTAGAGGTTGGATCTATTGGGTCTCATCTCCAAAAACTCTTTCAAACCGTTTTTAATGTGACTAAACAAGTTCGAACGGATACTGCAATTGGAGCTAATCCCATTACGTTAGGTTTTGCAGCCACTACATTGGCAAAGCGAATTTTTAGTGATTTATCCAGGCGCAATGTCTTACTGGTGGGCGCAGGAGAAATTATGGAACTTGCAGGCTTGCATCTGCAAAGTAGTGGCGTCAAGCGTTTCATCATCGCAACACGATCGGCTTCCAAAGGAGAAAATCTAGCTAGCCGGCTCGATGGTCATCTGATTCCACTGAGTGACATCGACGTCTATTTGAAAGATTCTGATATTGTCATTTGTGGAACCTCCAGCGACCAACCGATTCTCACTAGAAGCACCGTGGAAAGTGCTATTAAAGCAAGAAAACATCGCCCCATCTTTATGGTAGATTTAGCTGTCCCACGAGACATCGAGCCTGAGGTAGGCAACTTTGAAGATGTTTATCTCTATAACATCGATGATCTTAAATCAATCATGGACGACAATCGTCAGTGTCGTGAGGCGGCAGCACAACAAGCAGAAAAGTTGATTGAATTACAAGCCAGTTACTTTATTAAAAACCTTAAGGCGCATGATGCTAATGCAATGATCAAAGATTACCGCTCTCAAATCGAACTACTATGCGCCAAAGAACTAGAACAGGCTCTCCATCGCTTGGCCAATGGAAACTCAGATGCTACTGAAATCATTAAACAACTCGCTAGCCAGATCTGCAACAAAATTACTCATGGCCCAACCACCAAAATGAAGGAAGCAGCATTTGATGGACGTGTTGAATTGCTCTCCTATGCTCGCTATCTGTTAGATTTGTGATGGCTACGCTATAAAAATGAGTTATAGTTAAGTAAGGGCCAAAATACTACTAAGTAATTGAAACTATGAAAGATACTATACAAAGAAAATTACAAAGTCTCATCGAGCGTTATCAAGAAGTAAGTTTATTACTCAATGATCCTGGCATTATTAATGATCAAAATCGCTTTCGAGACCTCTCTAAAGAGTACTCACATCTAGAGCCTCTAGTAGAATGCTATAAATCATATCAGAACAATGAAGAAGCCATACAATCCGCCTTAGTCCTACAAGACGAAAGCGATCCAGAACTACAAGCGCTGGCTTCAGAAGAGTTAGAAAATCTTTACCCCAAACAAGAACAGATTGAAATACAGCTGCATAAATTGTTGATTCCACCCGATCCAGAAGATGATCGGAATATATTTTTGGAAATTCGCGGTGGTGCTGGGGGTGATGAAGCATCTATTTTCGCTGGCGATTTATTTCGTATGTATTCTCGATTTGCAGAACAAATGGGTTGGCGTGTTGAGATCATTTCTGAGCACCAGGGTGAACATGGTGGTTTTAAGGAAGTTATTAGTCGGATTATCGGTAATAATGTTTATTCGAAATTAAAATTTGAGTCAGGTGCCCATCGAGTGCAACGAGTCCCTGCAACGGAGTCTCAAGGACGAATTCATACTTCTACTTGTACGGTCGCAGTAATGCCAGAGATTGAAGAAGTTGACGAGGTCAACATCAATCCAGCTGAATTAAAAGTTGATACCTACCGAGCATCAGGAGCGGGGGGGCAGCACGTCAATAAAACTGATTCGGCAATTCGTATTACTCACTTGCCGACCGGTATAGTTGTTGAGTGCCAGGATGAAAGATCGCAACATAAAAACCGCGCACGAGCAATGTCATTACTTGCTGCTAAATTATTAGATCAAGAACGTTCCAAACAACAAAAAGAACAAGCTGAAACTCGACGTAATTTAGTTGGTACCGGCGATCGTTCCGAACGAATAAGAACTTATAATTTCCCACAAGGTCGAATCACTGATCACCGAATAAATTTAACGTTATATAAGCTTGAGGAAGTCATGGAAGGCAATCTTGAGTCTGTTATTGAACCATTAATGAACGAACATCAAGCAGATCTACTAGCCAGCTTAGCGGAGTCATAATTTTGCATGACTTTTCAAGAAGCGATTAATTATGGTTCAGATATTCTTAGCAATCGTTTTGAAGCCGAAATAATTTTTTGCCACGTAGTAAATATAGCGCGTAGCTATCTTTATGCTCATCAGGAAGAAGAGCTCAAACCATTCTTATGGCAAGAATACCAACGCCAAATTGAAAAAAGAAAACAAGGTTTGCCCATAGCTTATATTACAGGCTGTAAAGAATTTTGGTCTTTGGACTTTGAAGTTAATCAACATACCTTAATACCTCGACCCGAATCAGAGTTGTTAGTACAGCTCACATTAGAAGAGTTAAGTACAAAACAGAATGTCAACATCCTTGAGCTGGGGGTAGGCAGTGGCGCAGTTGCTATCGCTATCGCGCATGAACGTCCGCAATGGCAAATCATTGGCACAGATATTTCGAAAGATGCATTAGCCATAGCTCAAAAAAATGCTGATCGTCACCAGATTAAAAACTTAAAGCTTTATGAGTCAAATTGGTTTCAAAATGTGCCCGCTATCGAATTCGATATTATTATTTCTAATCCGCCTTATATTGCAGCGAATGATCCACACTTAACAGAGCTTAACTTTGAACCACAATCTGCACTGGTATCTGGAGAAGATGGCTTAGACGATATTAAAATAATTATCAAAGATGCACTTGCTTATTTGAAAGAAAACGGACAATTATTATTGGAACATGGATACAATCAAGGTAGTCAAGTCTGTAGTCTCATGAAACAAAATTATTATCAAGATGTTAAAACGATCAAAGATTATAACAACATCGAACGTGTAACAACTGGAGCAAAAGGTATAAATAATGAAGATTGTAATAGCTAGCCATAACGAAGGAAAAATTAGAGAAATAAATAGCATATTATCTGGCGAAAAGATTGAAATTATTCCACAAAAAGTACTCGGTGTTTCCGATATCGTTGAAGATGGTGTTACCTTTATTGAAAATGCACTTAAAAAAGCACGTCATGCAACTAAGCACACTAATTTACCAGCAATCGCCGATGATTCGGGTCTTGTGGTAGCTGCTTTAAATGGTAGTCCTGGAATTTATTCTGCACGTTATGCAGGTCAAAATGTTTCTTTCCATCAAAACATTATTAAGCTTCTTGAAAATATGAAAGAAGTCCCTGAGAATCAGCGCCAAGCATTCTTTTATTGCTGCTTAGTGTTTCTTCGTTCTACAGAGGATCCGTGTCCAATTATTTGCGAAGGCATTTGGCATGGCAAAATTTTATCAGAGCCACGAGGCATTCATGGCTTTGGCTATGACCCCATTTTTTTAGATGAAGAACGAGGCTGCAGCGCTGCGGAATTATCACCAGAAGTTAAAAATGAAATTAGTCATCGTGGACAAGCGTTGAAGCAGTTTTTGAAGAAATTTCGAGAAGCTTTTTAGAAGCGGGAATGACAAATAAAAGCAAATTATGTCAGACGCAAAAGGTTACAAATCCTACTGAGGCTCTTCCCGCAACAAACGGGCCGCTTCCAACCGTGCTAAATACTGTGCCCAATTACCGTCATGATTGACACACAAATCATGCAAGATTTCCCAAGTATATAAACCCGTAGAATGGCCATCATCAAAAATCAGTTTTACCGCATAGCTACCCACAGGTTCGATATTAATAATCCCAACATTCTTTTTAAAAAATACTAGTTTTCTCGATTCTTTCGCATGACCTCTTACTTCAGCTGACGGCGAAAAAACTCTCAAGTACTCGCAAGTTAATTGGAAATGACCGCCATCATCGAAGGTAATTTCTAAGAGTTTTGACTTCTTATGTAGTTTTATCTCAATAGGTATTGCCATTAGCTTCTATTATAAAATGTAACGACTGAGGTCTTCATCTTTCACAAGATGAGCCAGTTGTTTGTTAACATATTTTTTATCAATCATAACTTTTTCACCATCACGATCAGGTGCTTCAAAGGAAATTATTTCCAAAAGTTTTTCCATGATAGTGTGCAAACGTCGTGCTCCAATATTTTCAGTGCGCTCATTAACTTGAAATGCAATTTCTGCTAAGCGCTGAATTCCATCTTGAGCAAATTCTAATTCCACGCCTTCCGTACCCATTAATGCAACATATTGTTCCGTTAATGAAGCGTTTGGTTCAGTTAAAATACGGACAAAATCTTCTGCAGTGAGCGCATTGAGTTCAACTCTAATTGGTAAACGACCCTGAAGCTCCGGAATGAGGTCAGAAGGTTTTGCTAAATGAAATGCGCCAGAAGCGATAAATAAAATATGATCGGTTTTCAACATCCCATATTTTGTAAATACTGTACTGCCTTCAATGATCGGCAGCAAATCGCGTTGGACGCCTTCCCGAGATACATCACCACCGCCACCATATTCACCTCGTTTTACAATCTTATCTAATTCATCTATAAATACGATGCCGTTTTGCTCGACGCTTTTCAGTGCTTTGGTCTTAATCTCATCTTCGTTAATCATCCTACTCGCTTCATCTTCTGTCAGCTGCTTGAGAGCGTCTTTTATTTTCATTTTGCGAGCTTTGGTTCTATCTCCCGAAATATTCTGAAACATATTCTGCAACTGACTCGTCATTTCTTCCATGCCAGGAGGCGCCATAATTTCAAAGCTTACCCCTTGAGAAGAAACCTCAACTTCGACCTCTTTATCATCGAGCTCACCGGATCGTAATTTTTCGAGAAAAATTTGTCGAGTGTTGCTTTTTGGTGTTTCTTCTTCCTCATCTACTGAGCCTCTAGCTTTGGGCAACAAAATATTTAAAACTCTTTCTTCAGCTGATTCTTTTGCTCGTTGACGTACTTTGGTCATTTCGTTTTCACGTGCCTGCTTAACGGCAACGTCAACTAAATCTCTGATAATAGATTCGACATCCCGGCCAACGTAACCAACTTCAGTAAACTTGGTTGCCTCTACTTTAACAAAAGGCGCTTTGGCAAGCTTCGCTAATCGTCGTGCGATTTCCGTTTTACCAACCCCAGTTGGGCCGATCATGAGAATATTTTTAGGAGTAATTTCAGCAGCTAAATCGGTCTCTAACTGCATACGACGCCAACGGTTGCGAAGTGCATTTGCCACCGCCCGCTTCGCACTCTTTTGGCCAATAATATACTTATCTAGTTCATGTACAATTTCTTTGGGTGTCATTACGATTTCAGTCATTCTCTCTACTCTTTGCTATCTAATTCTTCAATGGTGATATTGTGATTGGTATAAACACAGATGTTAGCCGCAATGGCTAAACTTTTTTCCACTACTTTTCTCGCACTTAATTTGGTATTTTCCAGTAATGCAATAGCAGCGGATTGCGCATAGGGACCACCGGAACCAATGGCCATAATACTGTTCTCAGGTTCGATAACATCGCCATTACCTGTAATAATCAATGAAGATTGGCGATCTGCCACCGTTAGTAACGCTTCAAGTCGACGTAGAATTTTATCGGTTCTCCAGTCCTTAGCTAATTCCACCGCAGAACGCATTAAGTTACCAGAATGTTTTTCTAATTTCGCTTCAAAGAGTTCAAAAAGTGTAAAGGCATCTGCGGTACCACCTGCAAACCCGGCAATCACGCGATCACCATAAAGCCGTCTGACCTTACGGGCATTTCCCTTCATCACAATGGCCTTACCCATGGTGACTTGGCCATCACCACCAATCACTACTTTGCCATCTCGGCGAACAGATAATATTGTCGTACCTCTGAACTGTTCCAATGATTATTCCTCGTTAAATGGGATTACTCGCACCTTTTATAGGGTGTGATCTTTATTTATGGGGTCGAATCTATGTTTTTCAAGTGGGGGTTAGGCTTGTAAAAGAATAACTTCCCTTTTTCAGGGTTCAGCTTTGGATGCAGATTTGAACGTTCAAAGATGCGTTCAAGATGGGCACTCAAAAAGGGACGTTATTCTTTTACAAGCCCCTAAGAGGACTTACTCACTAATTGCCTTCACAAGTTCGGCAGCAATATCATTTTCCTCAAGCTGTTTCTTAATTTTTAAGGCATCGCTTTTACTTGAATAGGGTCCTGCAACGACTTTATAGGGGGATGTTTTTGAAATGTTGATTTGATCCACTCCTATTAAGGATAGTTGAGCTTTAAGCTGATCAGCTTCTGCGTAGGTTTTAAAAGAAGAAATCCTTAAGGTAAAAGACACTGCTTGGCTATCTGTGTTTTTTTTAGTCTTTGAACCAGGATCTTCTTCAGAGAGGAGATTATAAAACTCATAATTTGAATGAGTTGAACTTTGAGCCTGTTTTTCCTTAGGATGAATTTTTTTAGTAACGTGCTCTTTTAATGCAACTGATTGATTGCTAACAACTTCGGAAGATTCAGCTGCTGATAATGATGTTGGGTTATCTTTAGACTTTAGTAAAAAATAACTTGGCACAATGAGTCCAATTAAAATACCACTTAATAACCATTTTATAGGAGAAACCGCAGCTCGTTGTCGTTGCGTGCTACGTCGTTGATAAGTACTTCTGCGTGTGTTTCGTTTTGCCATAAAATTACTTTTCTTTTGTTTGCCATTGATAACTAATCAGCGCCTGGTTGTTCGACACCATTAACCATCCTTGCTGTTGCCAAGATACCAAAGCACGAGCAACCTCGTTACTGATAACATTTTCGTCACTTGTACGCAATTTTAACTGGTAAACTCCAGTTAATAACTGATTAAACAAATCTGAGGGGATTTTAGCATTAATAGTAGCTTCTTGTAGTATTTCATGAGAGGCGTTTGCCATCATCGCTGAACGATAACGAGCAGATGCGATCATGTCGCCCCAGGCAGTATTTAGCTGTAAGCTATCTAGTTTAATTTCCCCTCCATGATGCAATATTGCTAAGAACTTTTCTTTTGCAGTTTGCCAATCATAAGGATTTAAGAGGTGCATTGACGTTAATGGAAATTGAGTATGAAATTGTTCAACTGCTAATAAATTTAAGCCATTCAGACTAATTACAATTTTCTGTGATCCGTAATTACTACCATTGATTCCTAGGTTAGCAACCTTTCCTATAATAGCCAGGTTATAACGATCATTGTTGGTCACAGTACCGATAATGTCAAAATTTAAGTGGTTGATAAGATAATCCTTACTATCCTGTTCCCAAGTCATTTGGCCAAATTGATATTGGCGCTTACCTACCCACAAACCACCCTGAGTTTTAACAAGATTAAATTGTACTGAAAAATTATCAATGGTTCTTGGTCGGTCGATTTTCGCCGATAAATGTTGTAACTTAAGACCTGCTCGTAGTCGATCATTTTTGAGATTCCAGTCCAGATCTCCATAAGCACCCGTAATGGAATAAATTGGAGCTGCTGACTGTTTGGGAATCGTTAAAGAAGGAATTGCAATTTTTGTTTTAAGATGACCTAAAAATGTTAACGACGACTTTGCTAAAAACGTTTGATTATAGTGCGAGGTTATTTCGAGCAGTGCAACTTTGATGCCCTGAGAATTAATAATTAAAGGTCCTTGGTAAATTTTCTGTCGAATTGTTAAGGCATCATCCGGATTATTTACTACTTGCTTTAATGGTTTATCAACTAGGGGTAAGTTCGTGATCCAGGTTGCCTCAGAGCAAAACCAACCACGCTGATAACTGCGCAACTTAAAATTCATGTTGTTGCTTTCCATTAATGCAGCGAGAGTTGGTTGGTAGTGTTTTTGTAAATATATACCCACTATGAGCGGGGTCACAGCCAGTATCAAAATTAAGCTAACAACACTAATAAATAATTTCTTCATATTTATCTCCAACTAACTACATTACCTCAGGCGTAGAAACTCCAAGTAGTTTCAAACTATTCGTAAGCACAGTTTTGACGGCAATCGCAAGACAAAGCCTAGCATTGCGAATATTTTCATCTTCAACAAGAAATTTACTGGCATTATAATAGGTATGGAAATAAGTTGCTAAATCCTGCAAAAAATGGACCAGAAGGTGTGGTTCGTAGTTTGTGGCTGCCGCTTCAATAATTTCCGGATACAAAGACAGCGCTGTTAGCAAATTTTTTTCATGACTACTGGTAAGCAAGTCACAATGTGCCAAACCCTTCTCTTGATCGAAACTTAGTTTTTGGTGTGCAAGTTGCCTTTCAACGCTACAAATTCTGGCATAAGCATATTGTATATAATACACAGGGTTTTCATTGGATTTCGATTTAGCGAGTTCTAAATCAAAATCCAAATGTTGATCACATTTACGCATAACATAAAAAAATCTTGCCGCGTCGTTGCCAACTTCTTCCCTTAATTCGCGCAAAGTCACAAATTCTCCACTACGAGTAGACATGGATACTTTAGTTTTTCCTCGATATAAAATTGCAAATTGCACTAGCAACACTTGCAATTTTTTTTCATCTTCACCTGCCGCTCTCAAAAAAGCGATGATACGCGGCGCATAACCATGATGATCAGCACCGAATAAATCTATAATTTTTTCAAAGCCTCGCTCATACTTATTGAAGTGATAACCAACATCCGATGCAAAATAAGTAGTTTGACCATTTTCTCTAACCACAACCCGATCTTTTTCATCTCCGAAAGAAGTCGCTTGAAACCACGTTGCACCATCTCGCTGGAAAAGATAGTTGGCCTTTTGTAACCGCTCTAAGCCTTTAGTAATATCACCACTGCTTATTAAACTTTTTTCTGAAAACCATTGTTGGTAAGTGACTCCAAAGTCTTCTAGGTCCTCACGTATATCTTTTAAAATTGCTTTTAGACCAAACTGCAAAATCTCTTCGAAAGTGTCTTCACTTAAAAGTTTTTTAGCTCGAGCAATTAGCGCATCGATATATAATTCTTTATCACCACCTTCAGTACCTTCCACTTCATCTTGAGGTAGATCTGTAAAAAGCTGCTCAAGAGGTCGAAGTAGTCCTTCTCGTTTTGCTACTTTCAGATCCTTAGCAATGTCGATCACATAACTACCTTTGTAACCATTGCTGGGAAAAGAAAAAGTCTCACCAAATAATTCCAAATAACGCAACCAGATGCTTGCCGCCAAAATCTGCATTTGACGGCCAGCATCATTGACATAATATTCACGATGGACACGATAACCTACTGCCTCTAAAAGATTTGCAACCGTTGCACCATACGCTGCATGTCTACCATGTCCAACATGCAAGGGTCCCGTGGGATTAGCAGAAACAAATTCTAATATCACCGGTTTGTTTTGACCGAGTGAAGAATGCCCATAAATTCCGTCTGTTAACAATACTTCGCAGACTACACTCTGCAATGCTTTTTCAGTAAGATGAAAGTTAATAAATCCTGGGCCTGCGATTTCTACTCTGTCAATTTCCGAAGCGTCAGGCAAAGCACTAATGATTTCTGCCGCAATCTCCCGAGGACTTTTTTTCAAAGGTTTTGCGAGAACCATCGCGATGTTTGAAGCAAAGTCGCCATGTGTGGAATCTTTCGTTCTTTCGACATGAATTTTGGAGATATCAATTTCTTCATTAGTATTTAGATTAGTTAAATAAGCATTTAAACTTTCTTTGATTAACGCTTCGATTTTATTTTTCAAAGTTATCCTTCCCATCTTTCAGATTTGCCCAATCTTGTGGCTTTAAGTAATAGTGATAAAGTTCTTCTTCTCGACTTCCCGGTGCTGGCTGCCAGTTATATTGCCAAGTCACCAGTGGCGGCAAAGAAATTAAAATTGATTCTATTCTTCCCCCAAATTGTAACCCAAACAAAGTACCACGGTCCTGCAATAAGTTAAATTCAACATAACGACCACGACGATACAACTGGAATTGACGTTGCTGTTCATCATAGGAATGATTTTTACGCAAAGCTACTATTGGAAAATAAGCTTCTGCAAAATGTTCGCCGATGCTCTTGATGAAATTAACACAGGTTTCAAAAGGCCACTGATTAAGTTCATCAAAAAATAAACCGCCGATACCACGAGGCTCTTGTCGATGTTTCAAATAAAAATAACGATCCGCCCATTCTTTATACTGAATATAAACTTCCTCGCCAAAACCTTCGCAAGCTTGTTTCGCCGCTTTATGCCAATGAATACAATCTTCTTTAAAACCATAATAGGGGGTCAGATCAAAACCGCCACCAAACCACCAAATATTTTCCCGATTTTCGGTAGTGGCTGAAAATAAACGCAAGTTGGCATGGCACGTTGGAACCATAGGATTTACTGGATGAATGATGATCGATATGCCAAGAGCTTCGAAAGCAGAATTGGTTAAATCAGGTCGATGAACAGTTGCCCCAGCAGGTAGTTCTTTTCCAAAGACATGTGAAAAATTAACACCCGCTTTTTCATAAATAATTCCGTTGCTAAATGCGCAGCTAATTCCTTCTCCGCCATGATTGGGACGTTGCCATTGATCTTGTTGCACGGTTAATTGAGGGTCATCCTTTAAAAGTTTGCGGGTCAAACTCTCCTGTAGTCCTAATAAATAATCTTTTACACATTGTGTGTCACATTTTTTCATAGGTCATCTCAAATTCTATAACGGCTCACCCTAAGCGAGAATGTCTCTAAAACGGATCAGATTAGCTTAATTTTTCGTCGAAAAATTAAGCCCTCAAATTGCCAGGATAGACAATTTGGATATTACGAAGTAGCGGGCCCGTCCGGCCGAGGGACAGGAAGTCCAGCGCAAAGATGACCGTTGCTTCTAGGAGCAAGTAGTTACAATCTATTCTCGATACCAAACTCCAGTGACGGCATCTCGTATTGGAGTCGGAGTTTGTAACTCGCCAACTGCACCCTCTAGAATAAAATCAATCTTTTGTTGGAAATACTGTCGCACTTGAAAACTCGTTTTAGCAGGTGGCAAACCTCCGGGATTTGCACTCGTAGAAACAATGGGGTTTTTAAATTCCTCACAAAGTTTCACCACCATTGGATGGCTTGAGATACGCAAAGCGATCGTATCGTCCTGTGCAATTAACCACCTCGGTGCTGATTTTGAAGCTGGAAATACCCACGTCATAGGACCTGGCCAAGTGACAGTCACTCGCTTTAATTGCTGTTCCGAAAGCGGCATTATTAAAAAACTAATTTGTTCCCAACTGGCCGCGATTAAAATACAGCCCTTAGTGATATCTCTATTTTTCAATTCATACAAGCGAGTAACGGCATCTTGATTGTAAGGATCACAGCCTAGCCCATACACGGCTTCAGTCGGATAGGCGATGATGTGACCTTTCTTTAGATGGGTAACCGCCTGAGCAATGTCATTATACAAAGTCATTGTTAGGTCAAAGAAGACTCAAGTTCGGCATTTTTTTTCTGAATAGTGGCCACCGTCGCTTCACGTTCATTTTGTAGTTTGGCAGCTAAATTCTCATCAGTTATCGCTAACATCTGAGCAGCTAAATAGCCTGCATTTTTAGCACCTGGTTTGCCAATCGCTACACAAGCAACTGGAATACCACCTGGCATTTGAACCGTAGATAACAATGAGTCTAGGCCATTTAAGCTACCGGCATCCATAGGAACTCCAATGACGGGCTTTACAGTGTGTGCCGCCACAGCACCCGCTAAGTGCGCCGCTAAACCTGCTGCAGCTATGAATATGGCACAACCTCGCGCTTGTGCATCATGAATGTAGTTCTGAGTCATTACCGGAGTACGATGGGCCGATGCAATTTTCACTTCATATGGAATTGCAAATTTATTGAGAATTTCAATCGTGCTTTGCATAGTTGGCAAATCAGAATCAGAGCCGACTAAAATGGCAACAAAAGATTTCTTCATTTTATTCCTCATCGTGGTAGGGTTCGCTAAATTTACATTCTTTTTGTGGGCACACTTTTTCAGTGCCACGTCGTTTCGTTGTTTTGATCGTTAAAATTTCCCAGCCGCACGTTGGACATGGTCCCGGGATTGGTTCATTCCAAACAGCATATTTACAATCCGGATAAGTCGAACAAGAATAAAAATATTTCCCGTAACGACTCTTACGTTTGAGCATATGGCCTTTATGACACTCAGGACAATTAACACCCGTATCAGCCGGCTTTTCCAAAGGTTCCATGTGCTTGCACTCAGGATATTTGCTGCAACCGATAAATTTGCCGTAGCGACCCATCTTGATAACAAGCGCCGAGTGGCAATCAGGACATTCACGACCTTCGAGAGTTTGGGCTTCGTTTTGATCATCTTCAAGACCACGTGTGTAATCGCAATCGGGATAACCAGAACAGCCAATAAACCTTCCGCGTTTACCAAGACGTTTAGATAGAGGTTTGCCACATTTAGGGCATTCTTCATCTAATGCTTCTTGAGTAACGTCTTTACGCTTCACCGTTTCTTCGATGACATTAACCAGATCTTTAAATGGGACCCAAAAGTCATCTAACATCGGAACCCATTCTTTTTCGCCCCGTGAAATATCATCTAACTCATCTTCCATTTGAGCGGTAAAATCATAATCCACATACTGGGTAAAATACTGGGTTAAGAATTGTTTGACGATGCGCCCTACATCAGTAGGTTTAAAACGTTTTTGATCAAGCACCACATATTCGCGATTCTTAATGGTATAAATAATATTCGCGTAGGTGGAAGGTCGGCCTATACCAAACTCTTCCAATGCTTTTACTAAACTCGCTTCTGTGTAGCGTGGCGGTGGCTCTGTGAAATGTTGCAGCGAGTGCATCTTGACGAGATCCACGACTTCGCCTTCTTCGAGGTGAGGTAAGAATTTCTCATCGCCATCATCCTTTTTGGCATCATCAATACCTTCTTGGTAGACGGTAATAAATCCTGGAATAGCAATAGTTGAACCATTGGCACGGAAGCGATTGCCAGAGCCACAATTTAGATCCACAGCAACAGTATCAATCGTTGCATGAATCATTTGACAAGCGACTGTTCTTTTCCAGATCAGATCATACATCCGAAATTGCTCATCATTGAGAAATGGCCGGACATCTTCTGGTAAATAATGAATAGACGTGGGCCTGATCGCTTCGTGAGCTTCTTGAGCATTTTTCGCTTTCTTATGAAAGACTCTAGCCTCTTCAGGAAGATTTTCTTCACCATAACGTGTTTGAATAAGCTGCCTAATTTCAGCCACCGCTTCTGCAGCCAAATTAGTGGAGTCCGTTCTCATATAGCTTATTAAACCAACAGAACCATCATTACCAATTTCGATACCTTCATACAGCTGCTGAGCAATACGCATTGTTCGATAAGTGGTATAACCTAGTTTACGAGCCGCTTCTTGCTGTAAGGTTGAGGTGATAAAAGGCGGTGCCGGATTACGTTTACGTTGCCGCTTATCAATTTTAGTGACCGTCAGCTTTCCAGCGGCGGATTTAACCAGAGACTTCTCAGTCTTTTTGGCTTGTTTTTCATCAACAATTGAAAATTGAGTGACTTTTTCTTTATCAAATTCTATCAGTCGGGCGTTAAAAGGATGATCTTGCGCCTTCAATTCGGCTTCGATGGTCCAATATTCCTGAGTGACAAATTTTTCTATTTCTTCTTCCCGCTCTACAATCAAACGCAATGCCGGACTTTGAACCCGACCAGCAGAAAGCCCAGGTCTGATTTTTTTCCACAATAGAGGTGAAAGATTAAAACCGACTAAGAAATCTAATGCTCTGCGCGCCTGCTGGGCATGCACCAAATCCATAGCGATTTCTCTTGGATGTTTTATGGCTTCTTTAATGGCAGATTTAGTGATTTCATGAAATACCACACGAAACACTGGTTTTGAGTCTAAAATGTGCTTTTCTTTCATCAACTCTGCAACGTGCCAGGAAATTGCCTCTCCTTCTCTATCCGGGTCAGTGGCAAGGTAGAGCGCTTTGGCTTTTTTCAATGCCTTGGCAATATTATCAATGTGGCGTTTATTTTTTTCGACGACTGTGTATTTCATGGCAAAGTCGTGATCAACGTCCACCGCACCTTCTTTGGGCACTAAATCACGCACGTGACCATAGGAAGCCAGTACTTCAAAGTCTTTACCAAGATATTTTTTTATTGTTTTTGCTTTGGCAGGTGATTCTACGATTAAAAGATTTGATGCCATTAATGTAACCCATAAGCGGTATTTTCTAAAACCAAGTTCTCCATGCATGCTAAAGCGGCTTCTTCATCTGGCTGGTTAAACAAGACTAGAAGTATTACCCATTTGACCTGTGGTAAATCTATTTCGTGCTCTTCGATGGCCATTAAACGATCGATCACTAGTTCACGGGTAATGGTATTTAGAATGCCCATATTTTCTAAGGATAGCAGAAAACTAATAATTTCAAGGTTAAGCTTTTGATTTTCATAGGGTGAAAATACCCGAAATGACTTACAAGAGGCTAATGGTACGGTTTGTTCCTGGATAAATAGTAAACCATCAAGCCAACATAAGGCTTTATCGACGGTTAAGGAATTAAAACCCGCTTTTTCTAATTCGGCGATCAGCACGTCCTCAGTAACATGCAATCTACAACTGCTTTGCATGTGATTTTCAAATAAATACATCAATACTTCAAACATATCTTCTTTCATTAGTAGGACACTCGTCGGTAACCGCTGTAACTGCTAGTTATGTGGCCTGATAGCTCAAGATCTAATAACAGTGGCGCGAGTTGACTCACAGAAAAATCACTACGCTCAACTAAAAGATCGATTTTAGCAGGCTCATAACCAATACACTCTAACAGTTTCAGGTGAGGCTCTTCAAGTTCAAAATATTCACTTATTTTACCAGCAAGCGAACAATTCGGTTGATTCTTTGAATTAATCCCTAGTTCTAGCAAGATATCTTGGGCACAGGTCACTAAGGCGGCGCCTTGCTTAATAAGCTGATGACACCCCTTTGTATGGTGATTTCGTATCGAGCCTGGAACAGCGAATACCTCTCGGCCTTGTTCAACAGCACATTTAGCTGTAATCAGTGAGCCACTTTTTTCAGCTGCTTCGATTACACAAGTCCCTAACGCTAAGCCACTAATAAGACGATTACGTTGGGGAAAATGCTCCGGCAGCGGAGGCGTTCCTAAGCTAAATTCAGATATAATCGCACCTTCTTGGATAATACGCCCCGCCAATTCATGGTTCGACAGTGGATAAGTCACGTCAATGCCAGTGCCAATAACGGCAATTGTCCGACCACTATTCAATGCTCCCAAGTGGGCAGCAGTATCAATCCCTCGCGCCAACCCTGACGTAATAGTGATCTCCTGCTCTGCTAAATTTTTGGCGATTTCAAAAGCAACTTCTTTGCCTTCTGGAGTCGATCGACGTGAACCAACGATGGCCACCTGAAGCTGGTTTAAAATAGTACTGGAGCCTGCGACATAAATGATGGGGGGTGGGTCTGGAATAGTGAGCAGTTGTTTAGGATAGTCCTCACAAATAATCGACAAGATATTATGGTCAACTCCACAATCGCACCAGTTAAGGTCTGCTTCCACGCTCTGCCAACTGGGAGACATGAAATGTTTTATTTGTTCAGCTGAAAGCCCAAACGTTTCGTAGAAACCTCGATCTCGACTAAATAGCTCCTTTATTTCTCCAACGTTTTTCAAAAGTTTGAAAACCCCTCGAGGACCTAAACGAGGTACCTTAACTAGGGCTAGCCAATATGAAAGTTCGTCAATAGTTAGTTTCATAAGAGCAATGTAACAAAACAAGAAGTAGATTGACGATACTGTGAAAATCACTGTAGTTTTATGAGATTAGCCAACTTAAGGGATTGACGACAGGATTTTTTTAGCCTAATTTCTTGTCAGTCTTTATTTAATTTTGAGAAACAAACATGCCAATAGTACCTATCTTACAATATCCTGATGCCCGATTAGGAAAGACGGGAGAGTATGTAACTGATTTTGGAGAAGAGTTACAAAAAGTTGTTGATGATATGCTCGAAACACTTCATAACACTGAGAATTGTGCCGGGCTGGCCGCCACTCAACTGGCGTTTGAACATCCTAAAAAAATTACCGTTCTTTATGACTACCGTTTGGCACAACGCGATCCTCCTAAGGATGCCGCACTTTGTCTGATCAATCCTGAAGTTATCTTCAGCGAAGGTCAACTCGAAGAACCTGAAGGTTGTATGTCTGTCCCTGGTGGCGTTTATGAAGTAATTACTACACGTGCTTATAAAGTAATCGTTAAGGCATTTGATCGTGAGGGTAAACCCTTTGAAATAGAGGGTGAAGGTTATATGGCAAAGCTCTTACAACACGAAATTGACCATCTTAATGGTATTATTTTTATTGATCGGCTTTCACGGCTTAAAAGACAACGGATCGATAAAAAGCTTTCTAAGTTAAAAAAATGGGCTGATGATTAATGAGCTTAAGGATTGTTTTTGCGGGGACTCCCGAATTTGCATGTCCTTCATTAGAAGCTTTAATGAAACATCACACCGTTTGCGCTGTGTACACCAAACCTGACAGTCCTTCTGGTCGTGGCTTAAAGTTGCAACCAAGCGCTGTCAAGAAACTATGCATCGAACGCTATCCCCAAGTCCCTATTCTTCAACCTGTTAATTTAAAGGATGCAGACACCCAAAGGCAACTTAGCGGTTTTAGAGCGGACGTGATGATAGTGATTGCCTATGGCTTGATACTTCCCAAAGAGATTTTTCCTTTTTTTAAATATGGCTGTATTAACATACATGCTTCTTTACTTCCAAGGTGGCGAGGTGCAGCGCCTATCCAACGAGCTTTGCTAGCAGGAGATGAGGTCACCGGGGTCACAATCATGCAGATTGATGAAGGTTTAGACACTGGCGCCATGTTGCACAAAGAAAATTATCACATAGCACCTCAAGATAGCGCCCAAACCATACACGACAACCTAGCTGAACTTGGCGCCAAAAGTTTATTAACAACACTTGAAGAGTTAAGCAGGCAGCACATTACCCCAATTGCGCAGGACAATACTCTTGCCACTTATGCAGCCAAAATTACCAAAGAAGAAGCGCGCATTAATTGGCACGATTGCGCTCAGCGAATTGATCGTCACATCCGGGCTTTTAATCCTTGGCCCGTTGCATTTACTTATCTCAATGGCAATCTGTTCAAAATTTGGGAAGCAGAAATTGCCAACACCAGCCTCTCAGAAGAAGTCGCAGGGAAAGTCATTGGCATCGATCATCATGGCATTGAAGTGGCCACTCAAAGAGGAAGTATTTACTTAAAAAAAATACAACTGCCAGGAGGCAAACCCATAAGCGTTAACGATTTTCTCAACGCGAGGGGTGACCAAATCAAACTCCACATAACAATTTTAGGTGAACCATGTTAATTATTTTGGACCGGGACGGAGTTATCAATGAAGAGTCTCATGCTTATATTAAGACACCAGATGAATGGCTACCTATTCCAGGAAGCCTCGAAGCAATCGCAAAATTAAAAAAAGCAGGCTTTATCGTTGCGATAGCAACCAACCAATCTGGCCTTGCCAGAGGACTGTATAATGAAGCCACTTTGAAAAAAATCCATTCAAAAATGACCGATGCCCTAGCACAGCATGGTGCCACTGTGGATGGAATATTCTATTGCCCACATTTACCTGAAGACAACTGTCTCTGTCGAAAACCCCAAGCGGGAATGTTCAAAGAAATAGCAGAACATTTCCAGCAACCTCTTGAGCAAGCTATCTGCATTGGTGATTCATTACGCGATATCCAAGCGGCACTGACTGTCAAAGCCAATCCTGTTTTAGTGCTGACTGGTAATGGCCATCGAACAGTGGAAGAACTTAATGGTATTGAATTGCCTATTTATCCTGATTTAGCTCACGCGGTGGCTGGGATTTTGAAAATCAAAAACTCCTTTTAATACAAACTGTTACCCAGACTATCACATTATTCGTTCGAAAAACGTGATAATCATCACGTTTTTGGTACGAATAATGTGAAAATTATCACTTTTTCCGAAGGAATATTGTGATTAATATCACGTTTTGATAAGATGTAATTATGAAACGTGACGCTTATGAACGATTACTCTCCTGGAAAACTTCTGCTCGCCGTAAGCCTCTGGTTGTGCGAGGAGCTAGACAAGTAGGCAAGACCTATTTATTAAAAGAATTTGCTAAGAAAGAGTATCAGGATTTTTGTTATCTAAATTTTGAGGAAAATCCGACTTTAAAAGATTTCTTTAATGGCAATTTGAACCCGCAAATTATTATCCAAAATCTTAACTTATATCTAGACAAACAAATTAAACCGGAAACTAGCTTAGTTATATTCGATGAAATTCAGGAATGCCCTAATGCTTTAACGAGTCTTAAGTACTTTAATGAACAAGCAAATGATATCGATATCATTGCGGCGGGTTCATTACTAGGCGTCAAGTTAGTGAGGGATAAAGGGTTTCCTGTAGGGAAAATAAATTTTTTAGATTTATACCCATTAAATTTTTTTGAATTTCTCGATGCTATCGGCAAGCAAAAACTAAGAGAATTTTTGGAGAAACTTAAAAGCTTTGAACCTTTGCCAGTACCTATTCATGAACAATTAATTAGTATATTAAAGTACTATTTGGTCGTTGGCGGTATGCCAGAAGCTGTAAAAACATATATTGATACAAACGATTTTTATTTAGTGCGCTCCGTACATCAAGAAATTTTGAATGGCTACTTAGCAGATTTCGCTAAACATGCTCCAGCCAATGAAATCATGAAAATAACAACTATTTGGGAGTCAATACCAGGGCAGCTAGCCAAGGAAAATAAAAAATTTATTTTTTCAGCTCTAAGTAAAAGTGCTCGTGCACGCGAATATGAAACTGCTTTACAGTGGCTAACTGATGCTGGACTAATCTATAAATCCTTTCATGTCTCGACACCACGATTACCTATTAATAGTTATGCGGATAAAAATATTTTTAAAGTTTTTTTAGTAGATGTGGGTTTACTTGGCGCTATGAGTCAATTAATGCCTAAAATTATTGTTGAAGGTGATAACTTGTTTACAGAATTTAAAGGCGCTTTAACCGAAAATTATGTCGCACAGGAACTCAAAGCAAAATTTGACGATAAACTATACTATTGGACTAGCGAAGGAAGGTCAGAAGTAGATTTTGTAGTTGCTATCGATGATCAAATTTTACCTTTGGAAGTAAAAGCAGGCAGCAGAACAAAACATAAAAGCTTACGGGTTTATCAAGAAAAATATGATCTACCCTTTGTGTCACGTGCTACTTTATTAAATTTAAATCAAGATCATGATATTTGTAATTACCCTCTTTATCTTATTGCAAAATTTCCTATAAATTAGTCATCGTATTTAATCGAAAATTCAGCGTGATCAATTATTTCATGGTCAGTTTCAAGCACCTCCGTGACCTTCGCAGCAGGAGGACCCTGCCATAACCATTTTGCTAAAGCTTTAACATTTTCCTCGTCACCACAGGCTAACACTTCTACTCTTCTATCCGCCAAATTTCTTACCCAACCACATAGTGACAACTCTTGAGCTTTTTTACGGGTGGAATCTCGAAAGAAGACGTTTTGAACTCTGCCACTGACATAAAAATGTTTACACACTTTCGGCATTGTTATTCCTATTGATAAGTAATGGGGGGAAGATTCATGACGGATTGAAAACTGCTTAGCGTTTGTGGGCCTACTAGAGTTTGGTAGAGTTTTCCTTTGGGAGAAATGATAAAGGTAACCGGTAAGTCTGTTGGCTTCTTGCCACCCCAATCTTCAATTGGAAATTCAGTTAAAAAGTCATAATTAACGCCATAATCTTGAGACAACTGTTGTAAAACATTTTTATCCAGATTATCTGGATTTACTCCCAAAATTACCACTTGCGGATAATAAGTTTTGAGTTTAATTAATTCTGCAATTTCACTAATACAAGGTGTGCACCAAGTGGCCCAATAATTTATGACGACCCAACGTCCTTTGTAATTAGACATCTGAATGGGTCGACCATAAATATCAACTGCATCTGGCTTACAAGCACTTAAAAATACAACTAGTAGCAGACTAATCCATATCAGCTTACAACGCATCAGTTACAAAATCCTTATGATTTGCTTTTAACAATTGCTTGGTAATCCTCTGCCAAAGCATTTGCTTCAATAGGTGGTGAAAATAATCCTGCCAAATGTCCTTGCGGATCAAACAGTAATACTGTCCCACTATGATCAATTTGATAATCTTCATCCTTATTAGGATTAACTTTGGTAAAAAGAATATTTAATTCATCAGTTAACTTATCCAGCTTCTCTTCATCACCTGTTGCGCCCTGAAAATTCTTATTAAATGAAGTCACATAGGTTGCAATACGATTAAGATCATCTCGTTCTGGATCGATAGAAACAAATATTACTTGTGGTAGATTTTTAAAATTTGCAGTTTCTAACGTTTGATAAAATCGATTCAGCGTAGTTAAGGTGGTAGGACATAAACTCGCACAATGTGTGAAACCAAAAAACATCATGCTCCAATGACCTTTGAGTTGTTCATTAGTAAACGGCGTACCGTTTGGTGCGTTTTGTAGAGCAAATTGTTCAATAATACGAGGTTGCGGAAAAGCAGTGCCATTTTTTAACACTAACTCTTTGGGCCCCTTATTATGTAAGTTAAATTGAGACCAAGCTCCGAACAACAGCGCAATTAATGCGAAAGCAACTCCAACATATAAAATTTGGCGTTTAGCATTACTCTTAGACATTCATACATCTCCTATTGGCATATAAAGTAATAATGATCAATCAACAATATAAAGAACATGACCATTAAGTAAAAAATGGAAAAATAAAATGTGTTCATCGCAACCTCACGACTATCGCTCTTATATAGAGCAACACTTTTTATTATAAAAATCGTCCCTAAAACTAAAGCTCCGGCTAAATAAATAATACCGCTTAAATTCACGACATACGGCAGGACTGATATCAGGACCATCAAAACGGTGTACAGAACAATGCATAATTTGGTAAAGCGAATACCATGAGTAACCGGTAACATCGGTATCTCAGCTTTTTCGTATTCTTCATACCGAGCAATTGCAAGTGCCCAAAAATGAGGGGGCGTCCAAGTAAAAATTAATAAGACTAATAGCAACACAGAAGCATCTACTGAATTAGTCACTGAGGTCCAGCCCAAAAGGGGTGGTGTTGCACCCGCTAAGCCACCAATAACAATATTTTGCGGCGTCGCTCTTTTAAGAAAAACAGTGTAAATAAATGCATAACCAATTAAGGTAATAAAAGTCAGCACGGCAGTCAGCGCATTAACAAAAAAAACCAATATCGACATTCCAACCAAACTTAAGCAAAAAGCAAAAATAGCTGCTTTTTTTGGGGAAACAGTGCCCGCTGGTATGGGCCTTCGCTTAGTCCTACCCATAACACTATCAATCTTTCGATCGATTAATTGATTTAAAACTCCACCAGCACCAGCAGATAAACCGATACCAATTGTGCCTAAAAACAAAATGCGCCAAGGAATTTCATCTGTCGCCAAAAGCATGCCAACTAATGAAGTCAACAGCATCAAAGCAACTACTCTTGGTTTACATAATTCGTAATAATTTCGCCACGCTGAGTGAAACTTCATGATGAAAATTCTCCCGCAATGAAAGCTTCATTTTTAGCGACTGCAATTCGCTCATACGCTGGCGCCGTTAATTGATAACGAAGGGTAATCATCGATAACAAAAGTAATAAGGCGACGGCGTTGTGAGTAACTGCAATGGGTAAATATAAAGAGGTTGCAATATTTAAAATTCCCAAGAAAACCTGAGTGCCCAAAATTAACAGCACCATACCTGCAGTATTTTTAAGAACAGAAGTTTTCCCTGAAAAAAGTATATAAAAGCCTAAGAGTATGATGTAAGAAACAGTAATGAAGGCGCCATAACGATGACACATTTGGATTGTCACTCGAGCAGTTGCATCTAAGACCCCTCCTTGGTAATTCAATCCAATCGGTCTTAAGAAATTAAATGCCTGCGCAAAGTCAAATTTTGGAAATAAGCTATTTTGACAGAAAGGAAAATCAGGACAAACAATTGAAGCATAATTTGCACTAGTCCAACCACCCAAAAAAATTTGGATTGCTACAATTCCAATTCCAACAGCTAAAAAAGGTTTTAAATAATTCAACGTATGATTGGCACTCGTCACCAAATTTCCAGAGCGTAACGTTAACCACCATAGCAAGGAAGCAATTGTCATCCCACCCAATAAATGACCCATCACAACCAAGGGATGAAGTTTTAAGGTCACCGTCCACATTCCCAATAATGCCTGAAAAACAATACAGCCTAACAAGACCCAAGTAACTTTATAGGATTGACGCATTGTTTTTCTTTTGACAATGCCAAGTATGGTTAGGGTAACGATTAATAGCACTAAGGTACCTGCAAAATACCGATGCACCATTTCAGGCCAAGCTTTAGTCGCTTCAACCGGTTGATTAGGGTAGAGTTTTTGAGCTAAAGCAATTGCATTGGCAGTTTTTGGTACGCTAAGTTGGCCATAACAACCTGGCCAATCGGGACAACCCAAACCCGCGCCTTTAAGCCGCGTATAAGCACCCAAAATGACAACAGTGAAAGCAAGTATCGTGGCCAAAAATGCGATGCGATGGAAAGTACTGTTCTTGTTTTTAACCAATTTGCGATACCTTTAATAGACGTTCAAGGTCTTTCAAAATTCCTTTCGGGGGCGCATCCAAAGCGTATGACATCATGATATTTCCAAGGGGATCTACAAGATAAAGGGAACCTTTTGCCAATGCAAGTTTTTTAGTTGCTATTTCCAGATCCGCTATTTTCTCAGGGGAAATAATAAAGAATGCCATTCCAGGAAATTGCTTAAACAATTGCTGATAAGCGTCAGAGCTTTGTTTTATAGTCACTATGGCACGAGCCACGCGATCTCGGTTCTTCCCAGTTGCTTGACGTATCTGTCGCATGTAATAAAGGTTATGTTGGCTTGCAGCATCCAATGGCTCTGTTGTGAGATACACTAACCACCACTTACCTCTAAGCTGTTGTGCCACAAGTTGATTGTCCCTATCACGTAGCGTCATTGTTTGAATATTAATCGGTGGTATCAGCAACGTACCATGGTTGGTAGTCTTACCACTTAAGAAGAAGCCATTTGAGTAAGCAAACCAAGCAGCTAGCAAGGGAATACCAAAAATGAATGTAATGAGCCACAGGGTAAAAGTTTTACGTTGTTTCATGTGAACCTCGTTTGATTCTACGGGTGTTAACCCGAACATAAATAATAAGTAAGGTAAGCGCTAAGGCAAACCATTGTACGGCATAACCTGTATGACGATAGGAGGGCATACTGACCGGATGCCAATCTCTTACAAATTCAAGGTCATCAGGATCAGTTTGCAATAAAACAAAGGGATAGATTTCCACTTTCAATTGTTGAGCAATTATTTGCAGATCAATTCCCTGTGCCAAAATGGGCCACTGACCATTCCAGAGCTCTTTTTTTAATAAAAATGGCTTACTGGGAAACGATATGTAACCCACTATCGACTTCTGGCCCGAAGCTTTTGAAATTCCTGGCAAGTTTATACGATCGCCCCCCTCTATAAATCCTCGGTTAATGAGAACGTATTTAGGTTGATTCATGAGCTTAAACGGTACCAAAACCTGAAAACCATGACGACCTTGATAGCTTTTATTATCAATATAAATAATATGGTCGTTATCGTAAGCACCCTGTAGTTTAAGTTTTTGATAACGAAGATTTTTTAGTTGTCGGTCCTTCAGATCTCTTACAGCTAAAATTTGACCTTGGTGACGATAATCCTTTTCGATAGCACGTTTTTCAGCAGCACGATGCAATTGCCACATACCAAGGGAAATTAAAAAAGGTAACAACAATAATGTCACCAGTGTTGGAATCCAACCTGGAGAAAAAAGGTAACCAAATAGATGTACTCTAATAGAGGGTAGTTTAATATGTTTCAAGGATTCACTTCCGCTTAAGGAAATACGACATGATAATAAAAGTCATTGTTATTTTGCTACTCATTACGATAATTTATTGCCTAGGAAGCGCAGTTTTCTTTATGTTACGCGAGAAACCGGGGTCTCGAAGTATGGCTAAAGCTTTAACTTGGCGAATCAGCCTTTCCCTACTACTATTTATATTACTATTAGTTAGCTATTTGATGGGTTGGATTGCACCACATCCTCTTTTAGTAACCCAGTAATTCCAGATGGAAAGGGAATAACATGAGCACCAAATTTGTCTCCTTAATAATTATATTAGCCCTTGCCTTTCTCCTTTTCGGTCACCACCGCTTACGAAATATTGGAACTGATCTTGCTGAAGCAATAAAAAATTTTCGTAAAGGTCTAAAGGATAGTGAGCAACAAAATCGCGATGATAACAATTAGTTTTTGGAAAATTTTATTAGTTTTATTGGTGGCGTTAATTGTTCTAGGCCCACAACAATTACCCAAAGCTGCCCATACTCTTGGCAAATGGTTGGGCTTACTTCGTGGCTCTCTTTCAAAAGTACAAAAAGAATTAAGTTTATTAGAAGAACAAAAAAAGCCCGATTCGGTTAACGACAACGAAAGGAACTAGCAGTAAATCCATGGACTATTTAGTGGAATTACGAATCAGGCTAATTTACTGTGTTTGCTTTACAGCAGTCGTGTTTGCGGTGTTATGCTGTTTTGCCAATCAACTTTATTCTTTGCTCACTAAACCATTACTACTGTATTTACCTGCCCAACAGCTAATTGCCACTAAGATTACTGCTACATTTTTAGTTCCAATGAAGTTCACTTTGATCTTAAGCTTATTCTTACTGATACCTTATTTCTTCTTTCATATTTGGTCTTTTGTCTCGCCTGCTTTGTATAAGAACGAAAAGAAAACTGTTTGGTTATTGCTATTCCCCACGGTGATACTTTTTTATGGGGGGGTGTTATTCGCTTATTTTTTAGTGCTGCCACTTATTTTCCATTTTTTTATTCATACCGCCCCTGCGGAAGTGACTTTACTGCCCGATATCGGGCAATACTTGGATTTTTCATTACAAATGCTATTCGCTTTTGGGCTTTGTTTTGAGGTACCGGTTATTGTGGTCGTACTCGTTCAATTCAATCTCTGTACGTTACAGCAACTGCGATCAGCTAGGCGCTATGTGATTGTAATGGCGTTTGTGGTGGCAATGATCCTGTCCCCTCCTGATGTTTTTTCGCAAATCTTTTTAGCTATTCCCCTGTGCTTGTTGTACGAACTAGGTTTATTT
>JAGVJZ010000044.1 GCA_020050845.1 Gammaproteobacteria bacterium | reverse complement strand
GGTGAGCAAACCCAAAATGCTTCAGAAGCACTACAAAGCAGTAAGGAAGGCTTTGGACAGGTTGGTCAAGGTATTCAACAAGCGGGTGGAGCAGGTGGCTCATTTGCTCAGGCTAGAGGCAAGCGCTATGAAGAGAAGCGCCTAGCAGAGGAAAAGATGGGCCAAGAAACGAGAGGCAGGGGTGGTCCACCTGGGTCTGCAGGACAGTAACCTAGATGACCCTCGGCGAAGGCTCTATTTGTCATCACTGCGGATATTTTGTCATTCTCGCGCAGGCGCATAGGCGTCAACTTAAGAATAAACACATTCCGTCGTCCCTCAATCAAGTCCATAGCTATCTGCATAAGTTTAAGAGCCGTCGTCCTTGGCCGCTGAGTACTAGAGAAAAAAGCAGTACTATCCAGCCAAGGATTCAGTGACTAAACTTAAAGAGTCTTAGTTGCTTTCCTCATAAGATTGGTGCTGGATCCCTCGCCAGCGAGCGCTTAGCATTCTACGAACTCTTAACGGCGAGGGACGACGGAATGTGTTTATTATTCTTCTTAAGTTGACGCCTATGCGCGCAGGTGGGAATCCATGTTAAGTGCAGCTCGAAGCATGGATTCCCGCCTGCGCGGAAATGACTAGTCTAGTAAGGGCCGGAATGACAAGTATGGATCCAAGGCTACGATTCTTTAATAAATCCCACAAAACTGATTAAAACCATTACCAAGCAGGGCAATAAGACCAAGACTGCTGCTAATCCTAAAAAGAAAATGCCCATCGTGGCATAAGAGGTTACAAAAGAAGTCAGCACAATGGGTAATACTTTCATCAGAGAAAAATAAGATCGTGATTTGATGATGGCATTTGGTACTGTGGCTCTCATAACATAGGTAACATTTTTCTCTCGCATTAAGAATAAAAGTATCACCAAGCTACACAGTGCCATGATTATCATGCCATTACTCACAGTGAACTGTTCAAATAAATAAATGACAACCCAGCTTGCTAGATTAGTCGCAAGAGACATGAGGATAATTGCACGTAACGAATAAGATCGTGACACCCCTGCTATTATTGCACCCGCCAAGACGGCAAAACCCAGCCAGGCAAAAGTAACAATCACCCGAAGATAGTCATTGATATATTGTGTGTCGAAAACTAAAAAGGTGATATCTGGATAGGAATTAAATTTACTGAAAAAACTAACGATGATTCCTAGTACTAGATAACTAATACTCAACACAACTGAAAAACCTAAGATGATGACCAAAAGTGGTAATTTTCTTTCTCTCTCTTCTCGTCGTCCCGCGGCTTGTCCGGGGGATCCACCTGAGGTTTGGATCCCGCGGACAAGCCGCGGGACGACGAGAGGGTGAATTTTTAAATTCATGAGTTGATGTAAAAGTTTGGTCAGCTCTTGGTTGGAACTTAGCAAAATTAATATGCAACAAACTAATATGACATCTAGATTCAATCCTCGAAGGAAAGGGATTCCAGTGAGCAGATGTATGCTGTATATCAAAACAATCGTGCATAGACTTAACGCAAAAGTAATCACGAAAAAATTTAATAACCGCATGTAGGTGTTAACCGTCACGCCAATCGAGTCAAAATCATTATTTCCAAAAAAATTAACATAGGCACTAGCCACTGTGCCCGAATTCTTTTTAAAATAAGTAAAAAAACCTAATGTTGCGGTAACTAGCATCATAAAACCAAATGGAAACAGGCCATTACCGAATGAGAATTGCAGGATATTGAATAGTGGAGGCGTCTCAGAATTTACAAACTGCGAATACACAAAATGTAAAAATCCCCAAAAAAATAAATTTAAAACAAGCTGAACAGCAAAGAGGCTGAGCGGCCATTGAATCGGCGTTAACACACGAGGTGCTTCAAAATGAAAATTTTTAGTAGGACAGCAAAGCAAAAATAAAACAATTAAATCGAACAACCAATTAGTTTTAGCAACTTGCATTAAAGTGGCAAAAGAAAAGTTATAAGTCAGAATTGCAATGATTAGAAACGTTGGAAAAAACCAAAATATCAAATCGAAGCGAGGTTTGATAATCTTCATTCGTTGGCTCAAAAATGAAATAGATTTAACCAGCGGTACCCGCTGAACCATAAAGCGATGGGGGTTATTAGGGGGAGAAGGCTAATTCTCCCCCTAATTGCTAGCGAAAAATTTATTTTTTCGCGACGCATTATTACTCGGGAAGCTAATTCCGCATTCAGCGGAAATAGCTGGGGATTAACTGGAAGCATCCGCATCAGCGCTTTGATGGCCCGCTGATAACACTTTATAAGTACGGTCAGAGATGATCCCATCTTTAAAAGCGCGTTCCGCATCGACAATCATTGGTTGGCCTTTTTCTTTCACTAATCGCCGTGTTACTGCGGTGGCTTTATCTGGATTAACACTGAGTAATTGATCGCGTACATCTTCATCAAAGACTAAATATTCGCGCAACGCAATACGTTTGCCATCAACCGTCGGCGCAAGTTGTTGCCAAATAACGAGTCGAACCGTTTCGATAATATCAATACTGCGGCCATGACGCTCTTCTTTCGGGAACGTGCCCACTAAACGTCGGATAGTTTCTGCGACGCCATTTGCGTGTAAGGTTGTATAGACAGGGTGACCAGTCAGCGCAGCTTCTAATACAGCGCTCATAGTTTCAACGTCGCGTGATTCACCAACTAGAATCAATCGTGGTGTTCTGCGTAAAGCATTTCGTACCCCAGCAGCGAAACTTGGTAAATTCCGTGGAATTTCTGACTGAGCAATAATAGAGGAAGGTTTTTCGATGGCATCGAACACAAACTCGATAGGAGACTCATAGGTTAAAATTTTTCGATTACTCAGTGGATCCTCAGCAATATTTCGAATAATCGCTGCTAAGAGGGTACTCTTACCAGATCCAGTGGCTCCGGTCACATAGACTACGCCATCTCTAGGTGCAATTGCCTCTACAATATTGCTCGGTAAATTTAACTCAGACAGTTGCGGCGGTTCGTTAGGAATGGCTCGTAGCGTAATCTGGATACCAGCGTGCCCTTCTACCTGGCAACCGGTACCATTAACACGAAATCTAAAGCGATCAGCACGAGTAGGTCTTATTTCATAATGAGTATCAACGTCGGAACCGCTTAAAATTTGAGTAGTACCATTGGGGCCATAGATAGCATTAAGAAGGTCACCTACTTCGGTATTCGTTAATTTACGGTGAGTAATTTTATGTAAACGTCCAAATATCTCCACCATGACGTGCTCGCCAGATTGAAAGATCACATCAGACGCTTGTTGCTTAACACAAAACTCTAGTAATGGTTCTAGGTGAGCTGGAGTAAAACGATTGGGTTCCCCAGGAAAAAGGATCGTTTGTGATTCACTTTCAAGTCTCATTGTGTGCTTTTAAGGCATCCCCTTGGTTTTTTGGCCGGTTTCTTCTTAGTTATTTTAGTGCATTTTTGAACCGGTTGAATTAATACTGGTGGCGG
>JAGVJZ010000025.1 GCA_020050845.1 Gammaproteobacteria bacterium | reverse complement strand
CTTGGCCGCTGAGTACTAGAGAAAAAAGCAGTACTATCCAGCCAAGGATCCAGTAACTAAACTTAAAGAGTCTTAGGAGTGTTGCTTCCTCATAAGATTGGTGCTGGATCCCTCGCCGACAAGTGCTTAGCATTCTACGAACTCTTAACGGCGAGGGACGACGGAATGTGTCTATTATTAAGTTGACGCCTATGCGCCTGCGCGGAATGACAAGTCAGGACGGAAGTGGCAGTAGGGCTTGAATATCTCTCAAATAAGACAATACACCTTGATACTCTTCCGGCTCATACTCAAATCCATGCTGCTTGGCCACTTCTTGCGCAATAAAATTAAATAGATCACACATCTTAAACAGCGCTTGCCACATCTCCTGAATATTTGCCCCCACATAAGTTTTGGTAAACTCTTGCCATAAACGAGGTTCTAAGAAGTATTGTAGATTCTTGTTAAATTTGCCAAGCGATTGATGATAATCGGTTATATGAGCCACATACCAGCCTAGGAGTTTGGTCAATTGTTGTTTGACGACCTGCTCTGCTAGATATTTCGTATAGATTAATTCATTGCGCCAGATCCCTTTCGCCACATAGGTGCTCACCCACCAAAATTCATTGCAGCAATCATAAAATTGTTTCGAAGTGGGCGCGATGGGCAGGTAATCGTCATCCGACGGTGGTTTAAAAGGTTGTACTAAATTGTCCTTATCTAGCAGCAATACGCTTTGACTGTCTCTTGGCATAGTAGAGAGCTTTGAAATAGCTATCAAGGTTAGATCGATTCGATTCCAATCTTTAAACTGTATTAGGTAAGAAAAACGGTCTTGATTTTCTGGCCAGAGACCGTCCATCTCGTCGGGTTTTTGGAGAATAAGCAGTTCGCCAAATTGTTTAATCCAAGCCGTATCGCAAACAAAAGGTTTTACTTCCGTTACCAGAAACACAATATCATAATCTTGAAAGATATCTGGTTTTGCGTTTGGACTGACGCGAGAACCATTCATAATCACAGCTCGGATCCGCGCATCCTTTTGCGCAATGTGAAGGATAAGATTGAGCATGGTTTTTTCATCGCGGTGTGATTGCATCTAATTCTTTCTTAATAGTAAATTGGAAACAGATTGTAACAAACCTACCTTTTGCTCACTATACTAAACACCTAATGATCTATACTTTTCTACATTATTAGCCAAATTCTTAAGGAAAAATCATGCACAAAATGAAGGGCTTACAAGTCAATTCGTCAGGTAACTGGGAAAAGGTAGAAAAAGAATTGTTACAACCAGCTGAACATCAAGTTCGGATTAAAGTTGCCGCTTGTGGTGTTTGCCATTCGGATGTATTCGTAAAAGAAAAATTATGGCCCAATCTGCATCTACCTCGAATACCAGGACACGAAGTTGCTGGAATCATTGATGAGGTAGGAGCCAAGGTAACTAAGTGGCAAAAGGGTCAACACGTTGGAGTTGGCTGGGCAGGTTGGCATTGTAATGAATGCAATGCTTGTCAGCATGGTGACTATATACTTTGCGAACGTCAAACAATTACTGGCATTGATTATGATGGCGGCTATGCACAATATATGATTGCACCGATTGAAGCACTTGCAGCTATACCAGATGTACTGTCATTTGCAGAAGCTGCTCCTTTAATGTGTGCCGGTGTGACAACTTTTAATGCGTTACGCCACAGTAAAGCTCGTGCCGGAGATTTAGTTGCAATTCAAGGAATTGGTGGCTTAGGACACCTTGCTATCCAATTTGCCAATAAAATGGGGTTTAAAACTGCTGCAATTTCCAAGGGAGCCGATAAGAAAGATTTAGCAACAAAACTGGGCGCAGATATTTATCTTAATACCGAAGATAAAGAGATGAATGCGCAATTACAAAAACTAGGCGGTGCCAAAGTCATTTTAGCAACAGCACCTAGCGGTAAAGCAATTTCTTCTTTACTAAACAATCTAGGCACCAAAGGCGAATTGATTATTATTGGTGCAGCTCCAGATCCTGTTGAAGTAAATGCAATTCAATTGCTATCAGGCAATCGTTCTATTCAAGGTTGGGCATCAGGTAGCGCAATTGATATAGAAGAAACATTGAAGTTTTGTGCATTGACTGGAATAAGACCAATGATTCAAGAATTCCAGCTTGAAAATGCCGAACAAGCGTATGACGCAATGATGTCAAACAAAGTGAGATTTCGTTCTGTAATTGTGATGGAATAAGGTTATAAGGTTGATCACTCCTCAAATTTTTCCTGCAATCTTTTTCGTAAGGAAGCCACGAGTTGAGGCGCGGCTTTATGAGGAGAACCACTATTAAAAGGTGGTTCCGGATCGTACTCTATGCCAAGTTGCAACCCTTCTGCAATTTGACGCTCGGTTAATCTTGCCGCTAAATATAGTGCCATATCGATTCCAGCAGAAACACCCGCTGCAGTGATTACTTTGCCATCTTCAACAATTCTTTGGGTTGTTGGCTTTGCCCCATACTTGGAGAGACGATCTAATACAGCCCAGTGAGAAGTTGCTTTGAGACCGGATAAAATGCCCGATGCTCCCAAAATTAAACTACCCGTACATACCGAGGTTGTCCAAAGTGTCGTTTGATGTATGGCATTTATCCAATTCAAAATTTCTGGTTCATTTTTTAATGTTGTGCCATTGCCAGCACCTGGAACCAATAAGACATCTGCTTGGCTGATGTCACTCAAAGAATATTCTGCAATCATTTGTAAATGATCCGACTCTGTTTCAATTGGCCCTGCATTTTTAGCAACACGATAAACTTCTGCTCCTGGCAATCGAAATAAAATTTCATGCGGGCCGATTAAATCAAGTGCCGTCATATGATGATAAAAAAGAAAAACAATTTTCATCTTAGAGTCACCTCATTAGAATTAGTCGTATTTATGAGTTCAGAACTGGATCCCTCGCTGGCTAATCTCGTGAATTCTATCAGTATCAGCGGCGATGGACGACGATTTAAACACTATCGTTGCGAACGTCGTACCTCGCAGCAAGGAGCTATTTTAAAACACTATATTTCTAAGCGAGGTATCTAGCTTTGAATTTTTAGAATCTATACATTTTTAATTGAGACAGCTCTGATTTTCATTTCCAAACCCCTTGTCATAATTTAGGAAGTATCGTATCATTATCTGTCCTAACTTCAAATCGAGAAACCTCCAATGAAAAGTGCCTTTAATTCTTAAATCAATTTAACTTTTAGATTTCCAAGAATTTTTTTTATCTCACTTGTATGGGGTTTCTATGTCTTTGCCTAAAAATATTGCGTCTTTCATTTGGCATTTTATTAAAAAACAACCACTTGGCTTTTTCATTGTTGTTCTCACTGGTGTTATTTGGTCAATTAATGAAATGTTTTTTCCTTATTTCATTAAGTGGATTATTAACACTATCGCTAACTATCATGGCATTCCAAAATTAATTTATCACGTGTTATGGCCGCCTTTATTGTTGTTTGGAGCACTATGGGTAATGATGGAGCTTGCGATGCGCACACAAGGCATCACGCTCATTTATCTTTTCCCCAAATTTCGAACGAATATTAGAGAGACGGTTTTCGATTATATCAAACATCATTCTCATCAATATTTTAGTGATAACTTTGCTGGAAGTATTGCTAAAAAACTGTCGGAGTTACCTAATAGTTGTCAAACGCTATCTGAAATTATGTTCTTTAATTTTGTTCCTATTTTGTTAGCGTTCATCATAGCATTTGCATTAATGGCCAATACCAAACCCTTGTTTGCGGTTTTGTTACTCGTTTGGTTTATCTTCCATATGGGTTTTACCCTCATTTTTATGGGTAGTAATAATAAAAAATGGGGGAGTCATTCCGATGCAGTCACCACCTTGAGCGGTAAAATTGTCGATATTTTGACAAACATGTTAACCGTGCGTTTGTTTGCACGTAGTAAATATGAAAGCAGTTATATCAATCAATTTCAGCAAGATGAAATGACCAAAGCACATAAGGCAATGTGGAGCGTGGAATTAATGCGTTTCTTCCAAGGTATTTCTGCCATTGTTTTTATGATTGCTACCATTGGAACTTTAATACATGGCTGGATCAATGGTTGGGTAACGATCGGAGACTTTTCACTGATTGGTATGCTGGCATTTTGGATATTGAGAATGATTTGGTATATGAGCTATCAGCTGATGATTTTTATGCGTGAAACGGCAACTGTACGTGAAGCTTTAAATTTAGTCTCGGTTGGCCATGATATCTTAGATGCAACTAATGCTACACCATTACAAGTGCAAACAGGTGAAATTCAATTTAGCAATGTGAGTTTTAGCTACCACAAAGGTCGACCGGTTTTTAGTCAATTTAATCTTATTATCAAAGCCGGCCAAAAAGTGGGCTTAGTCGGATTTTCAGGTTCCGGTAAATCAACTTTTGTGAACTTGTTATTAAGATTTTATGACCTTCAAGAAGGTCAAATACTGATTGATAACCAAGATATTAGTCAAGTTTTACAAGAGTCACTTCGCGAACAAATTGCCATGATCCCACAAGATCCAACTTTATTTCATCGTTCTTTAGGTGAAAATATTGGTTACGGCAACTTGGAGGCAACGGAAGAAGAAATTATAATGGCTTCAAAACTTGCACATTGCCACGAGTTTATTAAAGAATTACCGGAAGGTTATGAAACGCTGGTAGGTGAACGCGGCGTTAAGCTCTCTGGAGGACAACGCCAGCGAATTGCGATTGCAAGAGCAATTGTTAAGAACGCGCCGATCTTGATTTTAGATGAAGCAACCTCATCATTAGACTCAATTACTGAAAAATTTATTCAGCAAAGCCTTCATAACTTGATGCAAGGTCGTACCACTATCGTAGTCGCTCATCGATTATCGACTCTTTCCGATATGGACAGAATCATCGTGTTTGATCAAGGGCGTGTAGTAGAAGACGGTACCATCGCAGAACTCATTGCGCAGCAAGGACACTTTGCAAAATTATGGCAAATGCAAAAAGATGGTTTTTTGCCTGAAGAATAATTTAATAATTCCTGCCAATCACTGATACGTGCCCGCG
>JAGVJZ010000028.1 GCA_020050845.1 Gammaproteobacteria bacterium | reverse complement strand
AGGATCTTATCTTTCGCTTTTTCTAATTCGATCATACCCACTGCACGGCGATTCGCCCTGGCAGCGAACAATGCAGCTTCATTTACTAAATTAGCCAAATCAGCACCCGAAAAGCCGGGTGTACCGCGCGCTATTTTAGAAATGTGAACATCATTACCCACTGGTACCTTGCGCAAATGCACTTTCAAAATCATTTCGCGACCACGTACATCAGGTAACGGCACAATCACTTGCCGGTCAAAACGTCCTGGTCGAAGCAGTGCAGGATCCAACACATCTGGTCGGTTGGTCGCCGCCATGACAATCACGCCTTCCTTGCCTTCAAAACCATCCATTTCAACTAATAACTGATTCAGTGTTTGTTCACGTTCATCATGACCGCCACCTAGTCCGGCACCTCGATGACGACCCACTGCATCGATTTCATCGATAAAGATGATACAAGGAGCATGCTTTTTGGCTTGCTCAAACATATCTCTCACACGAGAGGCACCGACACCCACAAACATTTCCACAAAATCTGAGCCCGAAATGGTGAAGAAGGGTACTTTTGCTTCTCCAGCGACTGCCTTGGCTAGCAAAGTTTTACCTGTTCCAGGAGATCCGACTAACAAGACACCGCATGGGATTTTGCCTCCCAATTTTTGGAATTTGCCGGGATCTCTTAGGAAATCGACTAGTTCTTTTACTTCGTCCTTTGCTTCTTCAACACCTGCAACATCCGCAAAGGTAACTTTCACTTGGTCTTCGGTCAGCATGCGCGCTCGACTACGTCCAAACGCCATTGGACCACCACGACCGCCACCTTGCATTTGCCGCATGAAAAAGATCCAGACAGCAATGAGCAAGAACATAGGGAACCAATTGAGGAACAGACGCATTAAGTAGCTTTGCTGGTCGGGGGCTTTCCCTGTAATTTCGACATCATTCTTTTGTAAATCCCGCAACAGATCTTGGTCTGACATCGGCATGTAGGTGGTAAACTTGGTGTTGTTCTTAAGGGTACCTTGAATGTTACGTTCATCAATTATGACGCTTTTAACATCGCCCTTATCCACATTCTGCAAAAATTCGGAATAGCTGTATTTTTGAGCGATTTCGCGTCGAGGGCCGAAATTACTAAATACCGAAATCAAAATAACTGCAATCACTAACCACAATAACAAATTTTTAATCATGTCTTTTACCTAAGAATTCTCAATTAAGGTTGTTTATTTTAACTTCAGGCGAGGTCTTTGATACCATACTCTAGAACCAGATATTAGCCTTTAAATCCCTTAGCTAATAGATACACTTCCTTGGACCTGGGTCTTGAGCTTTTAGGTTTTCGAATTTGAACTTTCAAATATTGGCTCCGCAAATCTTTTAAAAATTTATCAAATCCTTCACCCTGAAACACCTTGACTAAAAACACTCCTCCCTGTTTTAGTGTTTTTTCAGCAAAATCTGCTGCTAATTCTGCCATATACATTGCCCTTGGCTGATCTACCTCATTCATACCACTAATATTAGGCGCTATATCGGAAATAACAAGATCAACTTGATGATTATTGATCAATTGAAGTAGTTTTTCAAAAACTTCCGGCTCTGTAAAATCTCCCTGGATAAAACTGACCCCAGGCAGAGGATTCATCGGTAGAATATCAAGAGCGAAAATTTCGCCTTTCTCACCGACTATTTCACTGGCAATCTCAGACCAACTTCCGGGCGCAGCACCAAGGTCTACAACGGTCATACCCCGAGACAGGATTTTGTCTTTCTCTTGGATTTCAAGGAGCTTGAACGCTGCTCTGGAACGATAGCCTTTTTGTTGAGCTAATTTAACATAAGGATCATCAAAATGTTCTTTTAGCCAACGTTGACTACTTTTAGACCTACTCATGACTTCCTAGTTACGAAAATTAGAGGACAATGTGCAATAAATCTTATAAAGTAAAGTATACATTATTTAGTGTGAAAAGAGTTATGAGCAAGAAAACAATTAAAGAGCTAGCATCGCAAGTACATAGCTTAAAACCAGTCGTCATGATCGGCAATAAAGGTTTAACGGAGGCCGTACAAGCTGAAATTAATGAAGCTTTAGAACATCATGAGTTGATTAAAATACGCATCTCAGGTGGCGATCGAGACGTTCGTGAAGACATCATTAATAAAGTTTGTACCGAACAAAAAGCCAAATTAGTAAAAAAAATTGGGCATATTTTTGCAATCTATCGGAAAAGAACCGAATAGCATGAACGTGGGGGTGATCAAATTTTCACTATATTTACCTTCAAATCAAAGCTTAAAAGGTAAACGAAGTGTTGTGAAATCATTATGTCACAAATTACGTAATCACTTTGATATCGCGATTGCTGAGGTTGATAATAATGATCACTTAAAGTCGGCTGTTATCGGCATCAGTCTTGTCAGCAACGACAGTAAAATCATTCAAAAAGTCACCTCGCAGATTCTACTTTATATCCAAGAGCATTCAGCTGATTTTATTTTGCAGGATTTCCACCATGAAATCATTGCTGGCTTGTGATTGTCCCGTATAAATCAAATTCATCAGCATCGGTTATTTTAACCGTGACCCAATCCCCGATCTTAACGTTATCTTTATTGTCCAAATAGACTTTGCCGTCTATCTCTGGAGCATCTGCAGCACTCCTACCAATCAGACCTTCTTCATTTTGATCATCGATTAGTACAGTTTGAGTGGTCCCCACCTTTTTGGCTAATAAATCAGCACTTATCTGAGTTTGCAACGTCATGAAACGATGCCAGCGCTCTTCTTTGATTTCTTCTGGAACTGGATCAGGAAGTTCGTTGGCTTTTGCTCCTGTTACCGCCGAATATTTGAAACATCCCACTCGGTTGAGTTGTGCTGCCTCCAAAAATTCCAATAATTCTTCAAATTCGGATTCGGTTTCACCCGGGAAACCAACAATAAACGTGCTACGAATCGTTAGTTCAGGACAAATAGTTCGCCAAGCTTTAATCCTTTCTAAGTTATTTGAAGAACTTGCTGGTCGCTTCATTGCTTTCAAAACTCGTTGATTGGCGTGTTGAAATGGCACATCTAAATAAGGCAGAATCTTCCCTTCCGCCATTAAAGGGATGATGTGATCGACATGAGGATAAGGATAAACATAATGTAATCGCACCCATGCATTGAGCTCTCCCAAGCCCTTAGCCAAGTCGCTGATGTGGGCACGGTAATTTACGTCTCGCCACTGCCCTTCTTGATAACGAACATCGACGCCATAAGCGCTGGTATCTTGAGAGATCACTAATAATTCT
>JAGVJZ010000045.1 GCA_020050845.1 Gammaproteobacteria bacterium | reverse complement strand
GTGTAATGTGTAACAAGCGCACGTAAGTTGTTTAGGTCGTCGTCCCTCGCCGCTGATTACTTATAGAATGCGAAGTACTGGCAGGCGAGGGATCTAGCGCCAATCTTATTTTCAGACGCCACTTCAAGTTGAAGCTCTGGATCTTTAGCCGGATAGTTCAGCGTTTTTACTAGGATACTTTGCTGCCAAGGACATTGGGCATTACCAACAATCTTCCTTATCACCACTTACCATCTCATTACCATCCTGATCCAAAAAGAACGTACCACAGCTATCCTCCTTATCTGGAGTTTTAGGGATAGCGCTTAGCTGGTATTGATCATCAGTGGTTTTGATAACGAATTTATAATATGGATCTTCTGGTAATAGAGCGTTGAAGCCTCGATAGCTGCCGTAACTGGCATGATAATCTTCGAGATTAGTTGCTAGGTTAAATAAGGTAACTTTAGTGAGTTGATGTTGCACGTTTAATACAGGTTTCCGATAGCTGGGAATCGCAGCCATTGCCAGGATACCTATGATGGTAAGGGTTACCATGATTTCGAGTAGTGTGAAGCCTTTTGCTTTCATGATGCTATCTTAACCACAGATTTGGTCTTGGCCAGACCGGAAATGATACTGTATTTTTATGAGAATGATTCTCAGTTACATTGACAGTGAAACTGGCCTTTGTGATAATGAGGCACTCGTGTGCGCTATAACATAAAGGTAAAACAGCATGCATCTTGAAGAACTTTCCATTGGTGATAAAGCAAAAATTATTGGATATGCTCCTTGCCAAACGATGTGTCGGAGTAAGCTTTTAGTCATGGGCTTAACGCCCGGAACCGAGGTCCAAGTGACCGGTATTGCACCTTTAGGGGATCCCGTCAAAATAACAACTCGTGGCATAGTGATTTGTTTGCGCAAGAAAGAAGCGCAGATCTTAAAGTTGGTGAAAGTTAGCTAATGACCCAACAAACAGTTGCGTTAGTCGGTAACCCAAACTGCGGGAAAAGTACTCTCTTTAATGCACTGACTGGGTCCCGACAAAAAGTAGCTAACTGGCCAGGCGTCACTGTTGAATGCATGTTGGGCGAACTTCAAATCGAAGGCCAAGCTCTTACCTTAGTCGATTTACCAGGTATCTATCAATTATCTTGCGGTTCAGATCAACAAGCTATTGATGAACGTATCACTAGTGATTACATCCTTGAAAAAAAGTGTGATGTCATTGTTAATGTCATCGATGGTTCAAGTCTTGAAAGGCATCTTTATTTAACATTGCAATTACTGTCAATGAATATTCCCGTTGTGGTAGCCATCAACATGTTAGATGTTGCTAAGCGTCGAGGAATGACTATCGATTTAGTGAGCTTACAACAAGCACTTGGCTGTCCAGTAGTTGGATTAGTGGCAAGTAAATGTGTTGGACTTGATAATTTACATCAAGCCATCGGCAATAGTCGTCAATTAAATCAAACTGCTAAGAATCAACTCGACTATCCAGAACCTTTGGATGCCGCCTTAAAACATCTTATTCCAAAAATTTACCAATCTCTGCCATCCTACAGTTGGAATGCAGATTGGCTTGCGCTGCAACTACTTCAAAAACCTGATGAAATCAGTATCTCTTTACCAGTTGAAGTTCAAACTATTGCCAAAGAATTAAAAACTAGAGTTCAAGTAGAGCTCAATGAAGATATGGATATCATTGTCGCTGATTTGCTTTACTCAAAGGCACATAATATTGCAATTAATGTTTCAAATAATGCGCAAACAAAAGCACATTTATCGGAAAAAATTGATAAAGTAGTATTGAATCGTTTTCTAGGTATTCCAATTTTTTTATTGGTGATGTATTGCATGTTCCTATTCGCCATAAACCTAGGAGGTGCTTTTCAAGATTTCTTTGATCTTGGTTCTGATGCGATCTTTGTTCAAGGCACAACGGCCATTCTGGAAACCTTGCATGCTCCAAATTGGTTGATAGCATTACTTGCAGCTGGTCTTGGTAAAGGACTTAATACCACCATTAGTTTCATTCCAGTTATTGGCGGAATGTTCTTTTTTCTGGCATTTTTGGAAAGCTCTGGCTATATGGCTCGAGCCACTTTTGTCATCGATCGTCTGATGCGCACAGTCGGCTTGCCGGGAAAATCTTTTGTTCCCATGATAGTAGGGTTTGGCTGTAATGTGCCAGCTATCTTGGCGGCACGGACACTCGAAAATCCAAGAGACCGTACCCTTACTATTCTGATGAGTCCTTTTATGTCATGTGGTGCCCGACTTGCTATTTTTGCTGTTTTTACAGCAGCTTTTTTTCCAGTGGGCGGCCAAAATATTGTTTTTACTCTTTACTTTATCGGGATTGCGATTGCTATTTTTACTGGTTGGATTTTAAGAAGTACGCTTTGTAAAGGCGATCTTTCACCATTAATTCTGGAGCTACCGGCTTACCATTTACCCTCATTAAAATCTTTATGCTTTCAGACTTGGCATCGTCTTAAGAGTTTTGTCTTTCGTGCTGGGAAAATCATTGTTCCTGTTTGTATGTTAATTGGTTTATTGAATACTATTAATCTTGACGGTTCATTAAGTCAGGAAGCTAGCAACCAATCTTCAGTACTATCTGCTATTGGCAAGGGTGTCACTCCCGTGTTATCCCCAATGGGAATTACTGAAAACAATTGGCCAGCAACAGTGGGTTTGGTAACTGGTGTTATGGCAAAAGAAGTGGTTGTTGCTACTTTGAATACTTTGTATTTACAAGATGCACATTTAGTCACGACACATATTGCAGAACAACAAATTACGACAAATTTGAAAGCAGCATTAATGTCCGTACCTAACAATCTGGTCGCTCTTAAAAACTCAATCACGAATCCAGTTATCGCCAGTACTCCTGAAAATACAGTAAATCACAGCATTTATGGAATAATGTATGAACGTTTTGGTAGTAAGGCTGCTGCTTTTGCCTACTTGCTGTTTGTTTTGCTTTACATTCCTTGTATTTCTGCAACTGCAGTCATGGCAAAAGAATTAAATAAAAGATGGGCGCTTTTTTCTGTGCTTTGGAGCACCGGGATTGCTTATGCGGTTGCGACGTCGTTCTATCAACTAGCTACGTTTCAAAAACATCCGCAATATTCGTTCATTTGGTTAACCGTTATTGCTATTTCTATGGGGACCATTTTGTCATTATTTAAAAAATATGGTCAATACCAAGAGGAACGGGCACAAAGCAATCATGCGAATTGTAATCACCGACATCATTTGGGGTGCTCTTGATGAGTTTACTTAAATTAAAAGATTATTTAAAAAATAAACGTGTTGCGAGCCTATTCGATTTAACGACCAAGTTTAATCTCGACCCCGATATTATTCGGCAAATGCTCAAGCTTCTGATGAATAAAGGCAACTTATTAGAACAAAAAAAGACTTTTAAATGTGGCAGTCAATGTGCAAAGTGTCACCCTCACCAGACTGAGTTGTATATTTGGGTTGATATCTAAAAGACCTTAAATTTACGTTCCCGTTCTCACACTTTCGTGCCCGCGCCCGTGCCTGAATGCTTTTTTTCAGGGCCAGGAACGCGAACGAAGAAAGGATCTATACTTACCTTAATGGAAAAATTACCTGATGGAGAAGCAGGATGAAGCTAATTGGTAAGGGTTTGGTCGTTCTCATATTATTGCTTCCTTTCCTTGCATGGGCACAAGTTGCGGATCAGTCAAAAAAGGCAATTGCTTATCCCGCCGCAAATTCTACGCCAATAACAACTGGCTCAGACGGCAAGCCTCATCCAGCCATCGTTAAGGTTGGAATCCATCTCTATGGAATTGATCAACTAGATCTTTATAAAGGCACCTATGCAATGGATCTAGATTTAATCCTAATTTGCCAAACAGTCTGTCCCAAATTTAATTTAGAAGCGATGAATGGCCAGATTCAAACGATGGTGCAACAAAGTCCTGACCCCTTTATGAAAGTCTATCGAATGAAGGCACAGATTCAAGACAATTTTCATTCGCGCAATTATCCCTTTGATAACTATTGGCTACGATTAGATCTTAAAGATCAGTTACTTGATAATACCAAATTGAAATTTGTGGTTGAGCCAAATCTTATTTTTATCGATCCAAAAGTTGTATTACATGGTTGGGAATTTCGTCAAAGTATTCATGCTATGACAACTGATTATATTCAACCTATTTTAAATACAGTTTATAGTAAATATACGTTTATGTTTAATCTTAAGCGTCCAATCCTAATGGGTTTATTAAAAGTCATTTTCCCCTCAATGATTATGATCTTGTTTGCATTTTTATCTTTCATGATTAACGCCGATAAAATTATTAATCGATTTGGTATCGTTAGCGGGGCTTTGTTGGGTATGGTGTTATTCCACATCAATTTAACTTCAAGTTTACCGCCATTAGGCTACTTAACCTATGTCGATGCTTTTATGTTAATTAATTACATCGTATTATTTATGATTTTATTTGAAAATCTATATGTAATGCGTGTGGTGGACAAAAACCAACCACACAAAGCAAAAGAAATTGATAGAGTCTGCATTTTTATACTGCCTTTATTTTTGTTTGTCTTGCAGGGCTTAAATATTATCTATTTCTTTGTGCCTTGAAATTTGGAGGTAGAGTCCTTAAATTTCTTTAAAGAAAATTAGCAAGGGGCAATTTATGAGGATGGATAAATTAACGAGTAAGTTTCAAATGGCTTTAGGTGATGCTCAATCACTAGCTATTGGTCGAGACAATCAATTCATCGAACCCGTTCATCTCATGATCTCTTTGCTTGATCAAGAAGGCGGTAGCGCCCAGCCTCTTTTAACCAAAGCGGGTGCCAATATTTCTTTATTACGCTCTGAATTAAATAAAGCAATAGATCGCTTACCGCAAGTACAAGGTACTCCAGGTGAGATTCATATCTCCAATGATCTTAATCGTCTATTAAATATTACCGACAAGTTAGCTCAACAGCGCAAAGATCAATATATTTCAAGTGAACTATTCATCCTCGCTGCCCTAGAAGATAAAGGTGAACTGGGTAATATCTTAAAGAAGGCGGGAGTTGAAAAACACCGACTTGAAAAAGCAATCGATGAAATACGCGGAGGGAGTAAAGTGGATTCGGTCAATGCAGAAGAACAACGACAGGCATTAGAAAAATACACAATTGATATTACTAAACGAGCAGAAGAAGGGAAATTAGATCCTGTCATCGGCCGCGATAGTGAAATTCGGCGAACGATTCAAGTCTTACAAAGACGCACCAAAAATAATCCTGTGCTAATAGGTGAACCAGGTGTGGGAAAAACCGCAATTGTCGAAGGGTTAGCGCAGCGAATTGTTAATCATGAAGTTCCCGAAGGACTAAAAAATAAACGATTATTGTCTTTAGATATGGGGGCGCTTATCGCTGGTGCTAAATTCAGGGGCGAATTTGAAGAACGCTTGAAAGCGGTGTTGAAAGATTTAGCTTCGCACGAAGGGCAGATTATTTTATTTATCGATGAAATTCACACAATGGTGGGTGCTGGGAAAGCAGAAGGATCGATGGATGCAGGAAATATGTTGAAACCCGCTTTGGCGCGTGGGGAATTACATTGTGTTGGTGCGACCACACTTGATGAATACCGCAAATATATCGAGAAGGACGCAGCTTTAGAGCGGCGTTTCCAAAAAGTGCTTGTCGAAGAACCGTCGGTAGAGGATACCATTGCAATTTTACGGGGATTAAAAGAGCGTTATGAGTTACACCATGGTGTTGATGTCACCGATCCTGCGATAGTGGCTGCGGTTTATTTATCGCATCGATATATTACCGATCGCAATTTGCCTGATAAAGCTATCGACTTGATCGATGAAGCAGCTTCCCTGATTCGTATGGAAATAGACTCAAAGCCTGAAGATTTGGATAAGTTGGAACGACGCTTAATTCAATTAAAAATTGAACGAGAGGCTTTAAAAAAAGAATCTGATGAAGCATCACGTAAAAGATTAGAAAACTTACAAGGTGAAATTTCTCGATTAGAAAAAGAATATGCTGATCTAGAAGAAATCTGGAAAGCAGAAAAAGCATCATTACAAGGAACCCAACATATTAAAGAAGAGCTGGAACGTGCTCGTCAAGAACTTGAAGCTGCCCGCAGAGCAGGTGATTTAGGGCGAATGTCTGAACTTCAATATGGCAAAATTCCAGAATTAGAAAAGAAATTAGAAGAGGCTCAAAAACTTGAAACGCAAGAAAAGCAGTTAGTCAGAAATAAAGTGACTGCTGAAGAGATTGCTGAAGTCGTTGCGAAGTGGACTCATATTCCCGTTGCAAAATTGATGGAAGGAGAACGAGAAAAATTACTGCGAATGGAAGATGTTTTGCATAAACGTGTGGTCGGACAGGATGAAGCCGTGAAAGTTGTTTCAAATGCAATCCGACGTTCTCGTGCAGGTTTAGCTGATCCTAATCGTCCTGTTGGATCTTTTTTATTTTTAGGACCAACGGGAGTCGGTAAAACTGAGTTGTGCAAAACATTGGCAAGTTTTTTGTTCGACACTGAAGAAGCAATGGTTCGAATTGATATGTCCGAGTTCATGGAAAAGCATTCTGTCGCACGATTGATCGGTGCACCTCCGGGTTACGTTGGTTACGAAGAAGGTGGCTATTTAACAGAAGCTGTTCGTCGTCGTCCCTATTCACTCTTGCTACTTGATGAAATTGAAAAAGCCCATCCCGATGTTTTTAATATTCTATTGCAAGTGTTAGATGATGGTCGTTTAACAGATGGTCAAGGACGAACCGTTGATTTTAGAAATACCATTATAGTGATGACTTCCAATTTAGGATCGCAGCGAATACAAGAGCTCTCTGATAGTGGTTACGAAGCAATGAAAAATGCTGTGATGGAAATTGTAGAAGGTCATTTCCGGCCCGAATTTTTAAATCGGATTGATGAAGTTGTTGTTTTCCACTCTTTAGGTAAAGAACAAATCAGAGAAATTACGTTGATACAAGTTGAACGCTTACAACGAAGATTAGTTGAACATGATCTTCGCATGGAGCTTAGCGATAAAGCGATTAATTTTCTGACCGAAAAAGGTTACGATCCTGTTTATGGTGCTCGGCCATTAAAACGCGCAATCCAAAATTATCTCGAAAACCCCTTAGCGCAAGATCTTCTGGAAGGTAAGTTTATGCCAGGCGATTTGATCAAGGTTGAACAGGAAGGAGATAAATTGGAGTTTAAGCGCACCTAACGCCCCCTGTCATTTTAAGCTTTTTTCCCTTCTCCCACTTATGGGAGAAGGTGGCCGAAGGCCGGATGAGGGCCCTCATCCTAACCCTCTCCCACAAGTGGGAGAGGGGATAACGCTTAAGTGGGCTCTAACAACCCTAAGGATAAACTGTCGGACCTTGCACCACTCTCCTATCACTCTCGCCAAAAGCAATGAAGTGACTCACCTTAGGACGACCTTCTCCTCGGTGAAAAGAATTAATAAGCGCCTGCAATTGTTTGATGGCTAATGAAGATCTTTCATGTTGCCGTAAATGTTCTACCCAGGAGTCGACCATAAAACACTCTAAAAAACGATCTTTAACGTCAGTGTCTTCAAATAAACTCCAAAAGAAACTATTTTCACGTAATCTCACTAGCCGCATTTCTTGCATGTGAGTGACAAAAGCTTCAACATCATTTGGATCGATAAAGTACTCCACTGTTACCATGACCGGCCCTTTGTCCAATTTATCTTTTGTTACTTCCGGGGCAGCTGGCATTTCGTAAGGGGTATTGTCGTGATTTTCGGCGTGTTTTATTGAAGCGGTTAGAATGGCGCTTAATATCAAACCGACGCCAGCAAACAAAAAAGTCAGGCTCAGTGAAAAATGCGATGCCACAATTCCCCAGATCAGACTACCCAACGCCATCGAACCGAAAAATGCTGAGTAGTATAAGGCTAAAGCTCTGGCCCTTACCCAGGATGACACTGAAAGTTGTGCCATGGTATTGAGTGTTGAAAGAACAGCTAACCATCCCATGCCACCTAGCGTCATTGCAATACAGGCTAGTAAAAATAATTTCGTCCATGATAAGAGTAGGATGTTTACTCCAAATGCTAAATAACCTGCCAAGATAATTTGGCTATTGTTTAGGCGTTGTCTTAGCTTGGGTAAGAAAAACACAATAATGATTGCGCCAAGACCTAAGCAGCCTAATAAAATTCCAAAATAGTTTGGACCGAGTTGAAATTCTCTTCGAACTAATAAAGGCAGTAATGCTAGTACTACGCTTGAGAAAAAGAAAAACAAGGATGTTTTGACAATTATGCGGTGTAACTCTGGTGATCGTCGCACATATCGAATTCCGGCACGCATTGCTCCTAAAAATCGTTCACTTGGCAAAGTGGATACAGTTGTTTCTCCTTGCCAGCGATATAACACAAAAATTATTCCCAAAAATGACAAAGCATTAATGGCGAATACTGCTGCCGGGCCTGTTAGCGCAATAATAAACCCCCCGAGAGCAGGACCCACTACTCGAGATGCATTCATTGCTACACCGTTTAGAGCAATTGCGGCAGGTAAAATTTGTCTTGGCACTAATTCTGGCGTGATTGCCTGCCAACAGGGCATATACAAGGCTGTTAAAATTCCAATGATAAAAGTGAGTAACAATAATGAAAAGGGTGTCACAATTTGCCAATATGTTACGGCCGCCAGTATTCCAGCGGTCACAGCCATTCCAGCTTGCAAAAAAATTAAATAGGTTCGTCGATTTAAAATATCTGCCAGTGCACCAGAGGGTAGGGCAAGACAAAAAATTGGCAAGCTTGTTGCTGATTGAATCAGAGCAATTAATAAAGGCTTGTGTGTCAGTGAAGTCATCAGCCAACTTTCCCCGACATTTTCCATCCAAGTACCAATATTAGAAATGACCGCAGCAATCCAGATCATCCGAAAAATAGTGATCTTCATGGGTGACCAAGCGGAAGATGCTAAGTGTTGATCTTGTTCTTTCATTACTGTTTCCATGTAACCGAAGAAATAATAAAGTTAACAGAAAATAGCTTATGATTAAACCATACGCTAGTTAGTCAGGTATAATTTATTTAGATACTAAAAAGGCTATTACAATGAAGCAATGTCCATGCGGTTCCGGTAAAGCTTATACAGATTGCTGCGGAAAATTTATCGAGCACAATGAAATTCCTTCGACGCCCGAAGAGTTAATGCGCTCACGCTATACCGCCTTTGCGATTCACAATCTTCTTTATATCGAAAAAACGATGAAATCGCCGGCGGCTGATAACTTTAGCAAGGATAGCCCCGCGACAATTAAATGGTTAAAGCTGGAAGTCATCAACTCTTCGGTGGATAGTAATAACGGTTATGTCGAGTTTATTGCGTACTATTCTGATCATGGCAGGATGGGTGCATTGCACGAAAAAAGTAAATTTAAATTAGAAGATGGTCGTTGGTATTATACAGATGGTCTCATTATAGAAACGCCTGCTGCACTTAAGATTGGCCGTAATAGTCCTTGTATTTGCGGTAGTGGGAAAAAATTCAAGAAATGCTGCCAAATGGTCCCTTGATTTCTCTAGTCGTACGTAACATGGTTTCTTGCTTGCGCGGGAATGACAAGTAAAAGGTCGAAGCAAGTCTAGAAACTAAACTCAGCATACAAAGGAAGATGATCTGATAAACTTTTCCAGGGATATTGATTAAAGCGCTTACATAATTCTGGTTTAACACCGCGATAATAAATACGATCAACAGATAAAGTTGGTTGCCAAGATGGGAATGATTTCGCGTAGCTACCGCGTAGAGTTTTAAAAATTTCTTCAAGACCTAGATTAAACTCTAACTGATTGGTAGAATTATAACGCCAATCGTTAAAATCACCTGCAATGACTAATGGTTCGTTTGCGGGAATGTGACTACTAATTCTTTCGACCAAGATATTAATCTGTTTTTCTCTTTCAAATTTCATCAAGCCTAAATGAACACAAATAACATGTAAGATGTCTTTGTTTGGCAAAGTGATAATGCCATGTAGCAAACTTCGACTTGCTCTTTTTTGTATGGAAACATCAATGTTTTCGCAAAAACAAAAGGGGTATTTACTTAAAATTGCATTGCCATGATGTCCTTTGCGATAGATAGCATTTTTGCCATAGGTGTAATGTGGCCAAATTTTGGATGCTAGAAATTCAAACTGTGGCTCTGTTGGCCAACCAGAAATTCGTAGTTCATGTTGTTCGTGCTTTCCTTGAATCTCTTGTAAAAAAATAATATCCGCATCGAGATGATTTAATAATTCCCGCATTTGATGGAGCACAAAGCGACTTTTTCCAAAAGAAAAACCTTTGTGGATATTGTAAGTGACGATTTTGAGCGGTACATTCTTAGCCATATTAAATCCAATATTTTAAATATAATAAAGAATGTCCAATGAAACGTTGATAGACGGGTCTTTTTTGCCAATTATTTAAGTCCACTTCTTTTGAATGTTCGAGGTCACGCTCGAATTGTTCGATGATTATTTTCTTAGATTGTGGTAGGCGAATGTTGACATCAATTTCTAAGTCATGCAGTAAACTTCTGTGATTTAAATTAGTTGAGCCGACACTCACCCAATCATCGATCACTAAGGTTTTTGCATGTAACATGCTTGGTAAATATTCAAAGATTCGCACCCCTGACTTGACGAGATGGTAATAAAAAGTTGCAGACGTCCATGGCATAATAAAAACATCGGAGCGTTGCGGCAATAAAATGCGAACATCTACACCTCTTTCTGCAGCATGAGCTAACTTATTAAGTAGAAAACTATCCGGTACGAAGTAAGCATTTGTTATCCAAATTCGGTCTTGGCTACGACTAATTTGTCGTAGTAAGTTTTTGTATAAAATGCGTCTTCGGTGACGAGTGTTATTGATTCGAAAGACAGGATTTTTGTGCACATGACGAAAAATTTCTCGAATCCGTTCTTGAATAGGCATGTGATCCCATGCGGCTTCAAACGCTAATGCGAGTTCCTCTAAATTAATGTCCTGCAAACGAACTGCAGTATCACGCCAATAGTCTCCCCATAATGCTTTATCGAGATGACTTTGGCAGATATTCAAACTGCCTACATAACCAATTTTTTTATCGATGATACAAACTTTACGATGATTACGACGGTTAATGTTTAAACACAGATAGAGCGCTTTTTTTAAAGTTGAAACTCGAAGACGGGATCGACTCCATTGCCATAAACGCCATGGAAAAGGATGATAAATACGTGTGTCAACGCCGGCAGTTTCCATTTGTTTGGTTAGGGCATTTCCCCAACTGGGTGAGCCTGCTCCATCGACCAAAATTCTAACTTTAACACCACGCTGTGAGGCAGTGATTAATGCGTTTCCAATGCGTTGGCCTAGCTCATCAGCACTGAAGATGTACGTTTCAAGATCGATAGATTTTTTGGCATTTTCTATGTCTTTGAGTAATTGTTCAAAAAACTCAAGACTATTAGAAATAATATATTCGCTGGTGTCATTCATTAGGATTACTTGGCTTCTCTATGAGGCTTTTTCACGTACATGATGTGTTCAATAGCTTCTTTGGGAGAATCAGTGATATAGAGTTTATTTACATCCTCGAGGTCAATCGTTTTATAAACCACCATGGTATTCACCATAAAATCAATTAAAGGTCGCCAATATTCAACGCCCATTAGCACTACGGGAAAGTGAGCTATCTTTTTGGTTTGAATCAAGGTTGCCATCTCAAACAGTTCATCGAGTGTTCCTAAACCGCCTGGCATCGCGATAAATCCAGAAGAATATTTTGTTAACATTACTTTTCGAACAAAGAAATAACGAAAGGTGAGATATTTATCAAGGTATTGATTTAGTTTTTGTTCTTCAGGAATATAAATATTGCAGCCTACTGTTTTGCCTCCCGCCGATTTAGCTCCCTTGACAGCAGCTTCCATCACGCCAGGACCACCCCCAGTCATGACCGTATAATGGTGCAGCGCGAGTTCCTTTCCCATATCAAAGGCGAGTTTATAATATTTATGATCTTGACGAAAACGAGCTGAACCGAATACGGTGACACAATTCGTTACATCCCTAAAGGTATAAAAAGCCCTGGTGTATTCATAAAAAATTCGCATAGAACGTCGAAGTTCCTTGCTAAATTTTTGTGGACCTCTTAGAAAACGCCGCTCCTCACCGTCCGTATCATCCACGGCTGGGTTTCTTTGAATCTTGTCTGCGTCGGTTTTTTGATCAGATTCAGATGTATCTGGGTTAGCAGTCATAGTACTCTCTTAACGATGTGTTTTTTTTAGAACAAAAATAAGTATAGAACCATCTGGTGCAGGTTAGAAATTTTTTCTACGGTTCCATCGATTCTAATGGGTAGGATCAAATGCCAGCATAAAATGCTTTGAGGCATCCTCTCCTTTGTGATTCACTGGCAAACACATATAATCTCCTACTCAACATATTACTCTTTACGAGGATGCTATGACTAAATTGCCCGAAGAACATCGTGCAAGAGGTATCTATTTATTGCCCAATTTGTTCACCTTGGGTGCGTTGTTTGCTGGCTTTTATGCCATAGTTGCTGCAATGAAAGGCTCTTTTGATAATGCGGCTATTGCAATCTTTGTAGCCATGTTGATGGATAGTCTTGATGGTCGCATTGCTCGTTTAACTAATACTGTGACTCCTTTTGGAGCTCAACTCGACAGTCTTTCCGATATGGTGTCCTTTGGAATAGCGCCTGCGTTAGTCATCTACAGCTTCTCATTGAATTATTTGGGTAAGTTAGGTTGGTTGGCCGCATTTGTCTTTACAGCAGCGGTTGCATTGCGATTGGCTCGGTTTAATACCAGGCTTTCGATGAATGAGAAACGATATTTTCAGGGCTTACCTAGCCCGTCAGGTGCGGGAATTATTGCAGGATTGGTCTGGATGACTGTCGGATTCGAAATGGATGGTTATTTTATAAGACCCTTGGCTTTTGTACTCACGGTCTGCGTCGGCTTATTAATGGTGAGTAATGTCAAATATCGAAGTTTTAAAGACCTAGACATGAAGGGCAATGTGTCCTTTATGATGATTTTATTAGTGGTCCTTGGGTTCGTCTTAATCTCTTTAGATCCACCTGATGTTCTATTTCTGATTTTTTTACTCTATGGCATCTCAGGCCCCGTGATGCGTTTCTGGCACATTTTACATAAACGAAAACTTCGAAAACAAAGAAAACTAAATATGAAAGAACCTCCTGATGAGACCCCACAATAATCTTGCTGCGACAGTTGCTGCTGCAATTGAGGAAGATCTTGGCCAGGGTGACATCACTGCAGCCTTGCTTCCTGATTCAGATGCTAGCGCTACAATTATCAGCCGCGAAGAAGCTGTGTTATGCGGTCAAGCCTGGGTCGATGAAGTCTATCGTCAATTAGAGCCATCTATTAAGTTGCATTGGCAGAAAAATGACGGTGAGTTAGTGTCCCCTGATGAAGTATTGTGTTCCTTGTCTGGTCCAGTCAAAAAGCTTTTGACGGGAGAAAGGATCGCGCTTAACTTCTTACAAACCCTCTCTGGAACCGCAACCACAGTTCGTCATTATGCCTCTTTACTCCAAGGTACGAAGACCCAATTGCTTGATACTCGCAAGACAATTCCTGGTTTGCGGGTGGCGCAAAAATACGCAGTTCGTTGCGGAGGCGGCAAGAACCATCGAATGGGGCTATTTGATGCTTATTTAATCAAGGAGAATCATATCTTAGCAAGTGGTTCGATTGCTCAGGCGATTGCTGCTGCACGAAAAAATCAGCCTCAGGCCAGGATTGAAATTGAAGTGGAGACTTTACATGAATTACAGCTCGCTTTAGAACATCAAGCGGATATCATCCTGCTCGATAATTTTGATCTAAAAATGATGGCCGAAGCAGTAAAAATTACTGGGGGTCGTGCAAAATTAGAAGTTTCTGGCAATGTGAATGATCAAATGTTATTACAAATTGCCGCCACAGGAGTCGATTATATTTCGGTAGGTGCTCTCACTAAACATGTGCGCGCCATCGATTTATCAATGCGCTTAGCCTAAGTACTCATCTTAAGATGACCATTGCAGCTAGTTGGCAATTAACATTCAATGACGTTAACTGGTAGGCTCACGTGGGCAGCAAGACCGCCTAAAGAGGTTTCTTTATAGATTGGCATCATATCTTTCCCAATTTGGCGCATGGTATTGATCACATTATCTAACGTGACAATATGGTCACCATCGCTGGTTTCTCCCTCATCTTCAGCGAGTACTAACCGTGCGGCATTCACTGCTTTGACTGCTCCCATTGCATTTCGTTCGATGCAGGGAATTTGAACTAGACCGCCAATGGGATCACAAGTTAATCCAAGATTATGTTCCATTCCGATCTCGGCTGCTTTTTCGACTTGTTTAACCGTGCCGCCTAATGCGGCGATGAGAGCGCCAGCCGCCATGGAACAGGCAACACCCACTTCTCCTTGACAGCCCACTTCAGCGCCAGAAATGGAGGCTCCCTTTTTATACAAAATGGCAATTGCGCCAGCGGTTAGTAAAAAAGTGATGACTCCTTCAGGAGAAGATTCGTGGTAGAAGTTTTGGTAATAGCTTAAAACAGCAGGGATAATCCCAGCGGCACCATTGGTGGGGGCTGTCACTACCCGACCGCCAGCCGCGTTTTGTTCATTAACAGCCATCGCATAAACATTTAACCAGTTCATCACATCAGGATGGCTTGCAAGTGGCTTGCCCTTGGATAATAAATTTTTATACAGTGTTGGCGCGCGTCGTTTAACATTTAAGCCCCCAGGCAGAATCCCTTCTGTGGTACAACCTTTATGGATACATTGAGTCATCGTATGGGCAATATCTAAAAGAGCATTATGAATCTCATCTTCAGATCGCCAGGTTAATTCGTTGATTAACATAACCTCAGCAATGGACATCTGATGTGCTTCGCAATGGTTTAATAGCTCAGCAGCCGTTTCAAACGGATGAGGAACATTTTGTTCTCCAGCCTGATTCGAAGCTAATTCATTGTCCGTGATGATAAAACCGCCACCAATTGAATAATAGACTTCAGACAACAAAATCTGGCCATTCTCATCAAATGCAGTGAAGCGCATACCATTAGGATGATATGGTAGAAGTTCATTGTAGTGGAATTGCAGATCTCGCTTGTAATCAAAAGGAATACTAACCCCATGGATAGTGAGCTGGTGATGACTATTAATAGCAAGAACTTGGGAGGAAATAGAATCTGGATCAATAGTACGAGGCTCTTGACCGATTAAACCCATAAGAATAGCGCTATCGGTGCCATGTCCTTTTCCGGTTAAAGCTAAAGAACCATAAAGATCAGTCGCAATTTGTTTAGTCTTCGCTAATAAATTCTGTGTTTTAAGATGGGTCGTAAAGCGATTAGCGGCCTTCATAGGACCTACGGTATGTGAACTAGAAGGACCAATACCAATTGTGAATAGATCAAAAACACTGATATGCATTTTCTTCCTCTTAATAAAAAAATACAGCTAGCCCTCTCCCGCTTGCGGGAGAGGGTAGGGTGAGGTTTTTTGCAATTCCCCTCAACCAAGTATTTCAAGTTACAGATACCACATTCTCACACATTCTTAGGCAATTAGAAATTGCTCTAGTGCCTTATTTCACAGACAATGGCTGACACCTTTCACAAAAGAAGAGGGCAAACAATATGGAAAAAACCTTAGTTGTATCGACTCGACAAAAAGAAAACTGGCACTATCTGTTCACCCAACCCCGATTGTTTTGTATCTTATTTTTAGGCTTTGGCTCAGGCCTACCTCTTTTACTGACGGGTTCAACCCTCCAAGCATGGTATACCGTAAGTCACGTCGATATTGTCACTATCGGTATTTTGACTCTGGTTGGCCAACCTTATGTTTATAAGTTCTTATGGGCACCGCTACTGGATCGCTATCAATTACCCTGGTTAGATAGACGTCGAGGTTGGATGTTACTCAGCCAACTGTTGTTAGTGATTGGCATTGCTATGATGGGAATACTACAACCGGATCGACAGCCTTTAGGACTAGGAATGTTAGCCTTAATGGTCGCTTTTTTGTCAGCGACGCAAGATATTTCCATCGACGCTTATAGAACTGACTTGCTTCATGCAGATGAACGTGGCCTTGGAGCAGGTTTGAACACCATTGGTTACCGACTTGCTATGTTGGTCGCAGGGGCGTTTGCTTTAGTCATGGCTGACCAAATCGGTTGGAAATATACCTATTGGATCATGGCAGCATTGATGGCAACCCAACTCATTGTCACTTATTGTGCTCCAACTCCCACGGATGAAGCTAAAGTGCCTCATAATTTATGGCAAGCTTTAGCTGAACCTTTCACTGAATTCCTCAAGCAAAAATATGCGCTCCTGATTCTACTATTTATTGTGATTTATAAATTAGGAGATGTTTTTACCCTGGTGTTAGGAACAACTTTTCTGATTCGAGGAATTGGCTTTTCACTGACCGATATTGGCGTCATGTACAAAATGGTAGGAATGCTAGGGATATTCATGGGCGTTCTTGCCGGTGGTATGTGGATGAAAAAAATTTCAATGCTACGTGCATTAGTCATTTTTGGCCTCATCCAAACAATGGTTAATCTTCCTTTTATGTTTTTAGCAATGGTCGGCAAAAATTATGCTTTGTTGGTCGTCACGATTTTTGTGGAAAATTTTGGCTCAGGTTTGGGATCGGTGGCATTTCTAGCTTTTATTATGGCGTTATGCGATCATCGATATACTGCAACGCAATTTGCTTTGTTCTCCGCTTTAGCCGCTATTGGTAGGGTATTTGTGGGGCCTATTGCAGGTGTCATGGTAGAACACTTAGGTTGGGTGCAGTACTTTTTCTTTGCATTTTTAATAGGTTTTCCCGGGATTTTATTATTGGGCTTAATCAAAAAACACCCGCTTCTATTGAATAAATAAACAAAATAAGTGCCCAGCTATTCCGCTCAAGAGCGGGAATAGCTTCCTTAATATGATGCGTCGCGAAAAAATAAATTTTTCGCTAGCAATTAGGGGGGAGAATTGGCATTCTCCCCCTAATAACCCCCATTGCTTTATTGTTCAGCGGGGACCGCTGATAAGTGCATTATTTGTATAATTATTCACTTATTGTTATCATTGATTGCCATTGAGAAGGTATTCAAAATGAATGAAGCGGTGCCATTAACTTCTGTCAGTGAGAATTCGACCATGAGTCAGGGTCATATTACGAAAAGTTTGGGATTTTGGACCTTAACCGCTCTCGTCGCGGGGAACATGATTGGGTCAGGAATTTTCATGCTACCTGCTTCACTAGCTGCATTTGGCAGTATTGGTATCCTTGCCTGGGTCGTTACCGCTATTGGCACGATGATTTTGGCTATTGTATTTGCTCGTTTAAGTCGCTTATTACCTAGAACAGGCGGTCCCTATGCGTATTGTCGAGCTGCATACGGTGATTTTATAGGTTTTCAAGTCGCCTATAACTATTGGATCGCGTTATGGGTTGGAAATGCTGCGATCGTGGTGACCCTTATTAGTTATTTAGGGGTGTTTTTTCCTGTTGTAAATACTAATTCTTGGCTCTCATTCGTACTAAGTTTGGGCATAATTTGGCTGATTACCTTCATTAATATCTGGGGTGTCAAAGAAGCAGGGCGAATGCAGATCATTACCACAATCTTGAAGTTGTTACCGCTATTGATTATTGCAACTGTAGGGCTGTTATTTGTCCATAAATCAAATTTGTCGCACTTCAACGTTAGCGGTAAATCAAACTTTGTCGCGCTTTCTGGTGCGGCCACTTTAACGATGTGGGCCTTTATCGGTTTTGAATCTGCTACTGTTCCTGCAGAACATGTGATCGATCCACGTAAAAATATCCCTCGCGCTACCATTGTCGGTACTTCGGTTGCCGCAGTCGTGTACATCTTAAGTACTATCGCGGTTATGGGCATTGTGCCAATGACCAGGCTTGCCCACTCCACTTCTCCGTTTGCCGATGCTGGGTTCCTTATGTTTGGACCCTGGGCAAACTGGATTATAGCGGCTGCAGCAGTTATAGCCTGTTTTGGGACGCTAAATGGCTGGATTTTAATGCAGGGTCAAATACCTTTGGCTGCAGCGAAAGATGGGCTTTTTCCTAAGCATTTCGATAAGGTCAATAAAAGTGGTTCGCCTGCCTTTGGCTTAATTGTCTCAAGCATTTTAATCTCAATTTTATTAGCAATGCGTTATGGCGCAAGCTTGGTCGATCAATTTACCATGATTAGCTTGTTAGCCACTCTTGCTTCGCTGATCCCTTATATTTACACGTCTGTCGCTGAATTGATGTTATTCATACGCGACAAAGAAAAGTACAGTCAAAAACGTTTGGCTGGTTCTGCCATCTTGGCTATGTTAGCATTCGGGTATACTTATTGGTTAATCTATGGGGCAGGGTTACAAATCGTCTTCTATGGCGTCTTGTTGTTGTTAAGTAGTATACCTGTTTATTTACTACTGCAGATTAAAGCAATCGAAGAAGGCGAGCTTAAAACGAAGTAACTCTAAATCCCAGCAATCTTCAGTGATGGGTTATGATTTTGTTAAGATATCGTCTCTTCGCTCTCTTTATAATTTTTATTGGTATCACTTTAAATTTTTCAGCTTTGGCGTTGGAGAACTTTGATCCCAATACAAATCTCGTGATTACTGATCGACAATTAAATATTGATAAAGCTAATCAAGAACTCGTTTCCAAACAATTTTACGATTCAAAAAGCGCAAAGGAACATCAATTACAATTATTGCGTGATCAAGGTATTAGCGCGAGTGTCTTAAAACATGCCCAGTTAGATTTGATCGCGGCTCACGCTGCCGTGGAAGGTGCTAATATCGCTTTAACTGATGCTAAAGAGGCTGTGGCAGATACGGATAGTACAATTCGCGGCTTAGAGAAAAGCTTACAAAGTTTAATATTGCTAGCGAAAGGAAATGATGAGCGTGAAGACAAAATTATTTCGGTAGAAGCAAATTTAGAATTTCTTAGACGTTTACAAGAAGTCCAAAATAATCGTATTGAAACCTTAAATGGTATTAAGTCCATTTCACAACAGCGCTTAAACCTCGAAAGTAATTGGCAACAACAATTACAAGTACTCTATAACAATCAACAACAAGACCAACAGCGGACCCATTTGGCTTCGATGCTGGCTAACTTGCAACAAGCACAGCAGTCTTGGGTCTCCAAGCTAGGTGTTTTGACCAGTGATTTGCAAATGCTAACAAGTTCGCGACGAGTCACAGACACCAGCGCTAAGAAATACCATCTGCAAATTTTAGAGGCTGAGGAAAACATCACCTTAATTCGGCTTAAATCATATCTAGTCCATATTCAAAATCGAATCGAAAATTTACAACTGGTCAATAAATCACAAAAAACTTCAACTCAGCTTACAGAATTATGTGATCAAGTGGCGACTATTCTGACGCAATTGGATGATACTGAGGCGTACATGAATGCTAAGATTCGCTTTCTAAATATGAAAAAGAGCGAATTGTCTGCAGATGTCACTAAACAAGTCATTTCGCAACAAGATCTCTACAGCTATTCAAGAATGTTGATGGACCTGATTAATAATTATGATGAAGCCATCATTACGCTAAACAGTCTAGAAAATAAAGCCTATTACTATCAAAAAGAGTTTAAATTACAACTCCAGCATCATCTTTCCGAACGCCAGCGTTTTCCTCAAGATCTTAATGGTTGGGTTTCTTTGGGGCAAAAAATGGCTCAAATACCCATTTTACTATTTAATGCCTTCACGAATTTATCCAAACAAGTCATGGAAGAAGTCAGCGATTCAAATACTATTTTGAAACTAGCAGTGATTATCCTACCTTTAATGCTTGCTAGTTGGTTCTTCTTGCGCCGTTTAGTTTTAACCGTTGAGATCAATATTGTTCAAAATAAGCAACGTTTTTCCGCTAATATCGTTTACATCCTTTTAGAATTAGTGCGTCGCAATTTAGGTAGCTTATTTGTTTTTATCTTATTTGCAGCGGTTACCTTTACCTTCCATGTCTTCTCATCAATATTTATTTATATATTGTTAGTGTACATGACTTTCAAAATTGCATTGAGTATTGCTAAGTTAGTGCTCTTAGAAAACACCAATGACATGAGTGGTGCTGATGTAAAATTATATTGGCGCACACGTTGGTCACTATTAGCAGGGTGGCTATTATCAACGCTGGCTGTTATTGCTCATCAAATGCCAATCGCTTATGAAGCCAAAATTTGTGTCAATCGGCTCTTTATGATTTTTATGTTGTTATTGGGTTGGCAACTTTTTAAAACCCGCAAAGCGATTCCCATTTGGTTAGAGTCACTTATTCATTTGCCTCGTCGTTATTTGTATCGAGTTTTTCAAGTACTGAGTTTTTTAATTCCAATTGCTTTGATTTCAAATGCGCTAGTGGGACTCCTCGGTTATGTCGAATTGGCTTGGACCGTAGCGCGTTATCAAGGAATTTTTCTACTCATTTTAGCTGGCTATTTGATTGTTCGAGGTTTGCTCATCGATGGTGTCGAATTATTATCCGAAGTCATTATTCGTTATGTCCGCTTAGGGTGGTTATGGACACAAGCAATATTAAAACCATTGGATAGAATTTTACGGATTATTTTATTTGTGTTGAGTGCAATCTTTTTGGTCCATGTATTTCACTTGGACAATAATGAACAATTTATAAACTACTTAGATCAATTGTTGCATCAAAAATTATTTACTATCGGCGGTAACTCAATTGACCCACTTATATTATGTGAGTTATTAGTCATTCTTTCTCTCATCAAATGGTTGGCGCACTGGTCCAGAGAATTTTCTTATCGTTGGGTTTACGCTAAAGCAAAAGACGTTGGAGTACGAAATAGTCTTTCGATTTTTACCCAATATGCGAGTGTCATTGTCTCGGTATTAATTGGCTTGAAATTGCTTGGTATTGATCTGCGCGGCTTTACCGTCGTAGCAGCAGCATTTGCTGCGGGTATTGGTTTTGGCATGCGAGATTTGATCATTAACTTTTTTAGCGGCATTTTATTGCTAATTGAAAGACCATTTCGAACAGGAGATATTGTCACTCTCGGTACATTTGAAGGTGAGGTTTGTCAAACTGGCATGCGTTCGATGACAATTAAAACCTGGGATAATATGGAAGTCATTGTACCAAATGCTGATATGTTTACTAAACCGTTTGTCAATTGGACCCATCATGACAATATCGTACGCACCGTGATTACTCTAAAAATTCATCGCGAGGATGATCCTCACAAAGTTAAAAATATATTATTAAATGTCTTGGCCTCACTTAAATCCGTTGCAAAAGATCCTATCCCTGAAGTGATTATGAATGAAATTAGCGAATCATTGATCGATATGCAGGTTCGTTATTATGTATTAATAACACCCGTTCGGACTCGTGCAGGTGTACGCTCCGAGGTATTATTCGCCATTTGGGATTGTTTCAAGCAAAACAATATTCGTGCGCCTCATCCGCAATATGATTT
>JAGVJZ010000046.1 GCA_020050845.1 Gammaproteobacteria bacterium | reverse complement strand
TTTCTACGTGTTAAACCTAGAACTTAGCCAGGTGTAGGTCTAGTTGCTAGTGGAGGTGTTATTGTCTCATCTTTTTCTAAAATTCTTTGTCTTTCTCCTCTACCTTGGGGCAATCCTGAAGCCATGCGATTAACAAGATTGCCTACGCGCTCACCAAGGCTTGTATTTAGAGCAACAGTACAAACTTTAACAGTGGTCAGTAATGCATTAGTTGGAGTTGAGCAAGAAAATATTCCGTGTGATAGCAGTAATGAAGTTAGAGTCGCGCCTCCACTTAGTAGTGCGCACTCAACTCTCGTTTCAGTTTCTACGCACTGATCACTTATTGTTTCACCAAGACATCGAGCGGTTCTAGCAAACATAGAAATACTCCTATCATAGTAGTGGAATAATCATCTTAGGTTGCTATTTTTGGATGGTCAATGTAATTTCAGAATAGAAGTTAGTGTTTAAGGCGTACTTAATAATCAACGACGTAGAATTTTTAAAAATTCTATTCAACATTAATTTGAGAGATGCACTGAAAATCCTTTGGGTGTAAGATTTTCATCTCATTACTATCTTTAGCCCGGACGATGCTGACCAGTCTTAGGCGAATACCATGATTCTTTGGGTTTGTTACAGATAGAAGAAGACTGATATTCTTTTTTGCCATCAGCCCCATATCGAACTTTAGGCTCGTAGGAAACACGCAAAAATTTATCAAAACTTTTACTTAATTTTTCTGATATGGGTGTTTCGATGTAACGGTTTTTCTTTTTTACTAAGTGCGGATCACGATTTGAACTAACGCTTCGGTTTGAAGAGCTATGGGCAGGAAATAAATTTTTTGAAGCGCGGTTAAGTCTGTCGACCACTTTGTCCGCATCTTGCATTTTATCTTTTAGTGAAACACTTGGGTCAAGTAATCCTTGGAAAAACTCTCGTACAAATTTTTTGTCGTCATCTTCTTCTGTAGTAATGATGTTGTTGACCAGCTCTTCATAGTTGGCTGCAGATAAAGGATGGTTTGCTCGATTAGCTATTGCTTCTTTAATCATGCTGATCGCTAAATTATGTGCAATATCAATTTTGTTCGCTAATAAGGGGATATGACCGTCGTCTCGAATTTTTTGGACAAAAAGTGCTTGTAATTTCGTCAATTCTAAATCAGGATTTTCTTTAATTAATCGTTCTAAACGAGCAGCAATCTTCTCCAATACTGGTTGCTCGCTTTGATTTGTTGGCCTTACGCCTTTTATCACTGAGACCTTATCATTTTGAATACTAAAATATTTCATGCTGACGACTCCCTAAATGTTGAGTTAATAAGGACGTGCAAACGACATGATAATTTTAACCTTGAGGAGGAGGATAAGGAAAGGCTATAGAACTATTAAATGGGAAAGAGCCAAGAAAAATATAAAATTGGCGTCCCCAAGGGGATTCGAACCCCTGTTACCGCCGTGAAAGGGCGGTGTCCTAGGCCTCTAGACGATGGGGACAATTCTTAAAGCGTTGCATTCTATCGTTTTTATATGCGGCTGGAAAGTTTTTTCTTAATTTTTTGGAGCTAGGCGGGATCGAACCGCCGACCCTTTGCATGCCATGCAAATGCTCTCCCAGCTGAGCTATAGCCCCGAGAACTTGGGATTCTAGGGATCTGGCTAGTGAGTGTCAAGGTAAGCATCAGAATAAAATCTTCGGATTTTCCTGATTCCGCTTCGCTTCATCCTGGCTACTAGGTATAATGACTCTTTTAGCAAGGAGCATTGCTTTGGGTAAGACTTCACGGACAGTTCTCGCTAGCCTGTTAGTTTTGCAGGTAGGATGTACCTACAAGACGATTGAGTATCCTGCTGCCATTCCGGGCGGCTATTATAATGCTTATACCAATAGTAATGCGGTTATTCTTTATAAACGGCCCAGTAGCAAATTTGGCTGTTGGCAATCGCCTTGCGGTTGGGATTGTCGCCGTCAGTAGACTTTATCTTTTGATTTACAAAGCTATTACCTATCTAAGCCTTACCATTTAATGTGGATGAGGAGCCTCTTGATCCCCTAAAAGAGCGGCCACTATATCTTGACTGTCATAGCCTGGATCTAATTCATCATTATCTGGTTCTAGTATGTCGTAAGAATGTTGTCGATCGGAAATGGTAGAAAAATAGCATATGGTCGGGGTAATAATATTTTTGCCGATACACCCGACCACCAATTTTTCGCCATCAGAAGTTAGGCAAAATTGATATGCATCTGCATTGGTAACGCAGGGTATTGCATTTAAGCCTATACTGCCAATGGCTACTCGCATCATCTCAGTAGCAACGCCACGACGTCGATACGCTTCATCAACTTCTACGTCATCAAGCCAAGTCAATCCTTCTTCAGTATCAACTGCGCTTAAATTCCCTATCACTTTTATTGCACTCAAATTTTTAATTTCCAACAAAGAATTATCTATGTTCATATCTCCTTCATCGGGATCTTCTAGCAACGGGCCTTGTTCTTTAACATAGGCAGTTACTGATTTTAAGTCACTATCACTTTTGTAATAAATAATATTATTTTGTTTAAGGCCGGATATATATTCATTTGCTATATGTTGGCTTGTATCCATAAAACGATATTGTAACTTTGTCATGGGATCTATAGCCTCTTGAAAAAATCCTCTGCGGTTGTATTGGGGAAATATTATTTGATTGATATTTTTATTTAGATACTTTGTTATGATCTCACCACGAACACTGTTACTAAGGCCGTGATTATCTGGAAATGAAATATTTGTTATTCGACTAATATTAGTTGTTTCATCCCATTCGAAATCAACCACCATTGATTCTGGCATATCGCTTAAAAAAATCGGATTAACTTTGTTTTGCACGTCATTCGTTAGGGTGAAAGTGTAATTGTGCATTTTTTGTCCTCAATACTACTAGTTATCAGTACTTTGTTTGGTGATAATTATAGTTTATATAGATAAAGTTATGAGGACCTAATATATATGGCTTATTTTGAGGCGATTTGCATTTGCATAGCATTTAATCGTCGTAAGGTTTTTTCTTTTCCTAAGAGCACTAATGTTAAGTCAATGGAAGGTGATGCTGTGCTGCCGCTTACTGCGATTCGCAACGGTTGAGCCACTTTGCCCATTTTTAATTGATTTTTTTCCGCTACTTCTTTAATCACACTGTGAATATTCTCTTTGTCCCAAGTGGTTAATTCAGAAAGAGCTGCATTTAATTCAGCTAAGACTGAAGGTGTTGTTTCATTAAATTCTTTGCCGATTGCTTCTTCATCATATTCCAAATGATCAGTATAGAAAAAAAGACTTTTTTGCGCGATCTCTTGTAGAGTTTTAGCGCGGTCTTTTTGTGCCTCTATAATGGCCGTTAAGGGCGGTCCTTGTGAAATATCAATTCCCAAATTGGTGAATTGTTGCGAAAGATGTTGTGCGACGTGGTTGGGATCGAGATTTTTTATGTAATGTTGATTTAGCCATAACAATTTTTCTGGATTAAAGGTGGCAGGGGAGCGGCTGATATTTTTCAGACTGAAATATTTTTGTAATTCGTCTAGCGTGAAAATTTCTTGATCGCCATACGACCAACCTAAACGTACTAAATAATTTATCAATGCTTCTGGTAAGTAGCCTTCGTCGCGATATTGTAAGACACTCACTGCGCCATGACGTTTAGATAAGCGTTTTCCGTCTGAACCGAGAATCATCGGTAGGTGCGCATAAATAGGTGGTGTTGCGTCAAGTGCGTTCAAGATATTAATTTGTCGAGGAGTATTATTGATATGATCGTCGCCGCGAATGACATGGGTGATCTTCATATCCATATCATCAACTACAACGGTAAAATTATAAGTAGGAGTACCATCGGTGCGCGCTATGATCAGATCATCGAGTTCGCTGTTTTGAAAGGTAATAGTGCCTCGAACTTGATCGTTGAAAGTGACTCCACCTTCTGTCGGATTTTTAAAGCGAATGACAAAAGGCTGATCATCAAAAGTTTGAGTTAAATTGCGGCAATGACCGTCATAGCGAGGCTTCTGCTTATTTACCAGCTGCTCTTCACGTAGCTTTTCCAGGCGCTCTTTCGAACAATAACAACGATAAGCCTTCCCTTCTTTAAGTAACTGCTCTATAACTTCTTGATAGCGATCCATGCGCTGCATTTGAAAGAATGGACCTTCATCATAGTCAAGGTTTAACCATGCCATTCCTTCTAAAATTGCATCGACTGCTTCTTGAGTGGATCGTTCAAGATCAGTATCCTCTATTCTAAGGATAAATTCTCCGGAATTTACTTTGGCAAAGAGCCAAGAATATAATGCGGTTCTTGCGCCACCAATATGCAAATAACCGGTGGGGCTTGGAGCGAAGCGAGTTCGAATTGTCATGATGAGATCTCTTTATTTAAATGTACTACGAACACCTATTGGTTAAATATAAATTATTGACGTAAAGATGGATATACTTTTACAAACTCTTGCATTCATTATTACTATTTTAGTGCTGGTTTCAATTCATGAAGCGGGTCATTTTATCGTCGCGAAATTACTAGGTGTGAAAGTCATTCGTTACTCAATTGGCTTTGGTAAAGCGATTTTTCGCTACCGCGGTAAATCAGGTACGGAATATATTATTGGTTTTATTCCGCTCGGTGGTTATGTCAAATTGCTCGACGAACGAGAAGTGGTTGTACCTCAGTCGGAACTACACGCTGCCTTCAACCGGCAGCCACTATGGGCGCGTGCCCTAATTGTACTTGCTGGTCCATTCACTAATTTCTTATTTGCGGTGTTGGCGTTTTGGTTGATGTTTATGATTGGCATCAAAGTGTTACGTCCTATCACGGGTGAAATTGTGCCTAATTCGATTGCCGCACAAGCTGGATTACAAAGTAATGAACTTATTACTAAAGTTGATGGCCATATCACTCCTAGTTTACAAAAAGTAGTTATTCGAATTATTGAGCGGCTAGGTGAAACTTCCACTCTCTCCATTCAAACTCGTAGTGTTAACCAATATACCGATCATCTTTTGAATCTACATAATTGGTCTGTCAATGCTCTGAATCCTGACCCCTTGCAAAGTTTAGGTATTGTGCCACCACGGCCATTTATTCCAGCAATTATTGATACCGTAGAAGAACTTGGGCCTGCTGCTACGGTGGGTTTGAAAGCTGGAGATAAGATCCTAGCATTCAATAACAAGCCTATTAAAGATTGGTATCAATTGTTGACCTTAATCCAACAAAATCCCGGTGAGAAGGTGACGCTTACCTTTGAGCGGGAAGGTAAAATAGCTACAATGCCTATAGTAGTTGGCCATAAATTAGGACTTAGATTTAAAAAAGTGGGATATTTAGGCGTTAAAGCCAAGATACCCGCAATTCCGGAAAATCTATTGACGATACGAAAATATTCTCCAGGAGTTTCATTCAAAATAGCTTTATCAGAAACGTGGGAGTATCTCCTTTTTAATGTGATCATTATTAAAAAAATGATTTTGGGTCAAATTTCATTAAATACCTTGGGTGGTCCAATCGCGATCTTTCAAACTGCAGACCTAGCTTTTCAACAAGGGGTAAGTATTTTTCTAGGTTTCTTAGGGTTGATCAGTATCATGCTAGGTTTCATCAATCTCTTACCCATTCCAGGATTGGATGGTGGTCATCTTTTAAATTACTTGATCGAACTCATTATTAGAAGGCCGCTTTCTATCCAATATGAAATCATCAGTGTTCGAGTTGGGTTCATCATTTTATTAACGATTATGGTGATTGCTACGTTTAATGATCTATTGCGCCTATTTGCTTCATAAAAACTTTGGGTTATCTGCCATCATCCCTGTAGGATTTTTTCGATTTGTATTGTCAGCAAAAGTTGGATCACATTTATGAATTTTTACTCAAATTAACTATAAGTATTTGAAAGTAATTATTTTATTGTGAATTATAAAGATGCGATAAAAATACCACTATTTTTGTCTAAATAAACAAAGTTGTTATAGAGTGTGATTTTGTTAAATTGATAAATCCGAAAAACTCATGTGGTTATATGGATGTAACTACTGATCATGGAGGATCAAACATGAAGCGAACTCTTACTAACTTTGTGACTTTTATCTTTCTAGGCTTTCTCTTACTTGGTGGAATTTGCATCGTTCAAAATTTAGTCCAAGAAATTGAGAAATCGATCTCGCCTAAACAAAATAGCCAACATATTTTAGCGTACGAAAGCGAAAGTTGTTAACGACTTTCGCAGCTATTCCCGCTCAAGAGCGGGATAGTCCTTGCTTCGCGTTTTAAAAAAGAAGCGAAATCTTCCTTGTAACTACTCCGATTACCATTTAGTATGGTGCCAATTTCTTGGCGCTTCGCCATTGCAAAATCAGTTTATTATGATGACGCTAACATCGCATAGGAGTTGTTATGAAAGTGAACAAAATAGCCACTATTTCTTTATTCGCTTTGAGCATGATTGCTGTTAGCAATCCGGTGCTTTCTGCTGTAAGTGGCGCTGCAGGGACTACTTCTGGGGCAGCATTGTCTTTTGAGCAAATTAAGGGTGCAGCCCAAAATGGAGATGCCGATGCGCAATATGCTTTAGGGTATATGTATTACTATGGTAAAAGTGGAGCTCCTAAAGATCCTATGGCAGCTAAAAATTGGATAGGAAAAGCCGCTGCTCAAAAACAACCGCAAGCGATGAAAGCTTTAGATTTAATGAATAAGCAGTCTGTTGAAGTGACAGCCCAGCAAACAAGTGGACAATCAACGCCACCAACAACGCAGCAGGCTACGCCGACTTCTTATGCGCCACAGCAACAACGATCTGCACCTGCTACACAACAGCAGTCAAACTTTGCGCCTCAAACTCAAACGCCTCACGTGATGAACTCTACAAACTCAGAGCGCATGCATACAAGTAAAAACTTTGTGGACAATACCACGATAAATAGCAGAGCCAGTCACAAAGAAAGTGACTTACGTGAAAAGTTGTCACAAGAAAACAAAGAAACTTTGGTTGATATGAGAGATCAAACTAAGGAAACCTTACGTCACGCAGTTGCTAGCAATAGCAGTGATGAAGATAACGCCAGTAACGATAACAATGAACCAAAGTCTGGAAAATCAAATCTCACGCAATCTGGAAATTATACGTTACAGTTATTGGGTTCATATCATAAAGATTTAGTTGTCAAAGAACTTAAAGCGAAACATCTTGATGGTAAAGCTTCAATTTATCAAACTAAACATAATGATAAAGACTGGTTTGTATTACTTTATGGACGATACGAATCTCCCAATGAAGCAAGAGATTTTGCAAAAACTCTTGAAGGACGTATGGATGTTAAACCTTGGGTGAAACCAGTATCAACCATATCTACTTACAAAAAATTAAAATAATCTCATCTTAAAAATGTAAGGGGCATAGGAAACTATGCCCCTTTTTTTTGTCTTTTTTTTCGTGACCGTGCCCCGGGTGCCCAGTTACGTTTATATTAATCCAATGTCTTATGAAAGCGTTTCACGCCAATCATCAGCACAATTAACGCAAAAATGATAATAGGAATAAGTTCTTGCCAGAGATCTGCAAAGCCATTTCCTTTTAAAACTATTCCTCTGACTATCCGTATAAAATGAGTCAAGGGTAAGATGCTTCCGAGATTTTGGGCCCAGTTAGGCATGCCGGCAAATGGAAAGATAAAACCGGAAAGCAAAATTGAGGGCAGAAAAAAGAAGAAAGCCATTTGCAATGCTTGTAACTGATTTTGCGCAAGAGTTGAGAACATTAATCCCATTGCTAAGTTAGCGATAATAAAGGGAAATGCTGTGAAAAAAAGCAAGAATAAATTGCCTTGTATAGGGACATGAAATATAAGATGTGCAGCGATTAAGATTAAAGTGATTTGAATGTAACCAATCATCACTGAAGGAGTAATCTTTCCTAACATCACCTCTAAGGGTTTGATGGGGGTTGCTAAAAGATTTTCCATCGTACCTCGTTCACGTTCTCGCGTGATCGCTAAACTAGTTATCATGACCATGCTCATCGTAATCACCACGCCTAGTAATCCTGGCACAACGTTGTATTGAGTGATGCTCTCCGGATTGTATTTAGCGTGTACAATTATATTTGCAGGCGGTGGGCGACTAGCCAATGATTTCAAGCTGCCTCTTAGTGTGGCATCAAATACAGTTTCTACCAGAATATTTAATGCAGAAATTGCACTGCCGGTAGCCACTGGATCGGTGGCATCGATTTCCGCTAATATGGAAGGGTGTTCTCCGCGCACTAAACGGCGAGTAAAATCAGAGGGGATTGAAAATACAAATAACGCTTTGCCACGTGCAATGAGTTGTTCTGCTTCTTGTTCATTACGGGCTTGCGCAAAAATTTTAAAGTATTCTGTGTTTTTTAAACCTTGCACAAATGCACGAGTGAATTCGCTGTTATCGTAAGAGAGTAATGCAGTCGGGAGATTTTTTGGATTAGTGTTGATTGCAAAACCGAATAATATTAATTGAATAATAGGAATACCAATGAGCATTGCAAACGTTAAACGATCACGTTTCATTTGTGTAAACTCTTTGCGAAACATCGCAAAAAAACGTTTCCAAGAAAAATCATTGCTGTTATTCATTGGCTGAAATTTTCCTCTCTTCTTCGTGGTACGCCAAATTAACAAAAACATCTTCTAGATTTGTCGCAATCTTTCGCCAAGTATAATGTTGCGAGTATTTACTAATAATAGTTTCAATATACTTTGGGTCTTTACTTGAGACGTGCAAAACTTGGCCGTAAATAATGACTTGCTCGACTTCTTTTCTTAACTTTTGTGCAAGGTCTTCAAGATGTTTGCCAGATACTTCCCAAGTGAATAAGGCTGATGTCTTGATGATATAGTCGCCGGTTCCAGACACTTGAATGCGCCCGTCTAATATATAAGCCAAGTAATGACATCGTTCCGCCTCATCCATGTAATGCGTACTCACTAAAGTTGTGATTCCTTTGGTGGATAAAAGATGAATGTGGTCCCAGAAGTCACGTCTTGCTTTTGGGTCAACACCTGCTGTAGGTTCATCAAGTAGCAGTAACAATGGTTTGTGAAGCAAAGCACCTGCGAGTGCTAATCGTTGTTTCCAACCTCCCGATAACTGTCCTGCAAGTTGTCGACGTCGATGCCAAAGACCAAGGTCCTCGATAGCTTCTCTGACCACTTCGTGGATATTATCCATTCCATAAATAGTGGCGATAAATGTGAGATTTTCTTCAATGCTTAAATCTTCGTATAAACTAAAACGTTGCGGCATATAACCTACGTGACGTTTTATGTCGTCTGATTGAGTCAGAATGTCATAGTCTAAACAAGTGCCGCTACCAGTATCGGGAGTCAATAGACCACACAACATTCTTATCGTTGTGGTTTTACCACTACCATTTGGACCTAAAAAACCAAAGATTTCTCCACGCCTTACTGTTAGTGATACATCAATGACGGCAGGTTTATCATCGAATGATTTTCCCAGTCCTGTAACATCTATAACTTTAACGTCTTCTTCCATCCTGAAAACCACTGTTTTGTTTGTAAGTCCATTTTTTTAATAAAGTCATAGCTGTTACGAGGTTTCATTATGGCGGGTATCATAACTTCAACAGGTTGGCCCGGATTAACTTGTAATGCCGTCTCAAGTGTTAATTTTGCTTGTACTCTGTAGACCAATTTGTAACGACTCTCGCGACTGTAGATAACAGGTGGAGTGTATTCAGCTTGTGGTGAAATGTAATTAATGATCGCATTTAAATCTTTTCTGCAAGAATCACAAGTAAATGTGATTGAATCATTGAGATGCAATTGAGCGCGTAGTGGCTCTGGTATATAAAAAATGACATAAATAAAACGTGGTGCCAGGAGTGAAACTACCGCTTGATTAGATGGAATTAGTTCGCCTTCATTAAAATAAGTGTCAAAAATTAACCCATCTTCAGGTGCAAACAATCCTTTTTGATTGAGCTGCCATTGTGCTTCAGTCACGCTGCTTTGATTGGCCTTCACTGTGTCAGTTTGTTGCAGGATCCGATATTGTCTTTCACCTTGTTCAGCTTCTCTCAAATTTTGTTCGAATTGATTAACTTTTTGCTGGTTAGTTTTAACTTGAGCCAAAGAATCATCATAAGCTGCACGACTTATTACACCTTTCTCAAAGAGTTGTTTGTTGCGATTAAAATTATTAGTTGCCAGGTCAAGATCTGCCTGCGCTTGTTCTCTTTGTGCGATTATTCCTGCCAACACCGTGGACCTTTGTCCGGTAATATAATCGTTGAGTTTAGCTTGTTCACTTTGGAGAGTTGCTTGCGCTTTGTTAACTTCGTAGTTTTGAGGTTCTGCTTCTAGTGCAAAGAGCGGTTGGCCTCTAGTCACTCTCTGTCCTCTAACAACATACAATTTTTGAAGGCGTCCGCTGTTAATAGATGACAGATAAGTATATTGTCCCTCAATATAACCTTGAAAATGATCACTTCCGCCGTTGAAACAGCCTGCCAACAGAAGAGTAAATAATAGAACTGCTTTCTTTCCCAATTTCTGTCAGCCTTCCCTGCTTGGCGAATAAGTTTATTATAGCACTTGGCAGTATGGATGCTGGCTTCTCAACGACTAACTTGCCATCAGGTTCTAAAACTGGATAATGGCTTAATGTTAGTTGATTTCATAAAAGGCTTTAATTACTTATTATCTGGGTTCAAGTTAATTCGAGAGCCTGGGTTGTTCCGATTTGTTTGGATTCCATTAATTTGTAATATCGTATTATTTGCTGCCATGCTAATGTTTGCAGGCTATGGCTTACACCAATTCAGTGCTTGGATTCAGCATTTTTTGCCACATTGGTTGGAATGGTTAAAATGGGTGGTTTGGGTTTTAAGCTTTTTGTTCAGTGCGGTTTTACTTATTTTTATTTCAACGTTTTTGGTTAATTTAGTAGCTGCTCCTTTTAATGGTATTTTATCTGAAAGAGTTTTAAGGCATCTAAATGCCACAGATACCATCGTTCCCGTGTCCACTTTCAAATCAATTCCTTCGGCTATTTGGCGACAACTGCAATTCTTAGCTTATTACTCGCCTCGTGCTGTAGGTTATTTATTACTGTTTATCGTACCGATTGTGCAGGTTATTGCTGCGGTATTGTGGTTTTTGTTTAATAGTTGGGTTTTTACCCTGCAATATTTAGATTATCCCATGGATCTTAATGGCATTTCGATTCAGCAGATGAAGGTAAAGATGCGTGAAAAAAGAGGTTTGTGTTTGGGTTTTGGGTCTGGAGTGGTGCTATTTAGCATGATTCCATTTGTTAATTTCTTAATCGTACCAGTTGCGGTAGTCGGTGCGACTGCGCTTTGGGCTAATGAGTTTCGTCGATTTTAATCTGCCGAGAGTGGGACTCGAACCCACATGGTGTCACCACCACCAAATTTTGAGTCTGGCGCGTCTACCAATTTCGCCATCTCGGCAAGAGTGGCGATCATATAACAAAGCGATTCGTTAGGTCAATGAAGTCGAAGAGTAGCGAAAAGACCTCGTCCCGCGGCTAGCCCCACAGGTATCGACACATGTTTAAGAATCGTCGTCCTTGGCCACTGAGTACTAGGGAAAAACGCTGTATCAAGCCAAGGATTCAGCGTTTGCACTTGAGGTGCCTCCCGGATATGCTTCCTTCCTAAGATTGGCGCTGGATCCTTTGCCCGAAAGTTATTCGCATTCTGCAAGCTCTTAACGGCGAGGGACGACGGTCTCCTATGAGACAAACCGCGGGACGACGTGGAAAAATTTGGAATTAAAGATGAAAACAAGTGATTTTAATTTTGATTTACCAGAAGAGTTAATTGCTCGCTATCCTCTGAGAAATAGAACTGATAGTCGTTTGTTGTTACTTCGACCCTCAGCAGCCACGCGCCACCATGTCTTCTCTGAATTGCCAAAGTTACTGACTGAGAATGACCTGTTAATTTTCAATAATACCCGCGTGATACCGGCACGAGTAGAGGCAAAAAAAGCGACTGGTGGCAAGGTTGAAATTTTAATTGAACGAATTTTGGCTAATAACTTTGCTATAGCGCATGTCAAATCTAACAAATCATTAAAATTGCCACTATCTGTTTATTTATCCAATGAAATTGAAGTGGTCATCACACAGCGTCAAGGTGATTTATATGTACTGCAATTTTTAAGTACCAACACTATTCGCTCTATCCTAGATGAAGTTGGGAGGGTTCCACTTCCTCCTTATATGCAGCGTGAGGCCGAAGGTACAGATGCTGAGCGTTATCAAACTGTTTATTCCGCTAAAGAAGGTGCAGTCGCTGCACCGACCGCTGGTTTGCATTTTGATCAACACTTGTTGCAAAACCTATCAGAGAAGGGCATAGCAGTAAGTTATATTACCTTGCATGTCGGAGCCGGAACCTTTAAGCCAGTTTCTGTTGAAGATTTTACGCAGCATAAAATGCATAGTGAAATCTTTGAGATAACGCCGGAGGTTTGTGAAAAAGTGTCACAAGCTAGGGCTAAGGGAGGTCGGGTGATTGCGGTTGGTACCACGACAGTTCGTGCTCTGGAAACTGTGTTTCAGAGTAAAGGTGAAATCGTTCCTTATTCAGGAGAAACTAATATTTTTATTTATCCTGGTTATCATTTCAGATCGATTGATGCCCTAATTACTAATTTTCATTTGCCTAAGTCTACTCTGTTGATGCTGGTATGCGCCTTGGGGGGTTATGAAGATGTCATGCGAAGTTATGAAATGGCAATAGAAGAGCGATATCGTTTTTTTAGTTATGGTGATGCCATGTTTGTGGAGAATCATAGCAATGAAATTTGAAGTCATTACCACGGCGGGTTTAGCTAGACGAGGACGATTACATTTTGCGCGAGGCATCGTTGAAACCCCAGCTTTCATGCCAGTTGGAACCTACGGTACAGTTAAGGCGATGACCCCTGAAGAAGTGGCTCAAACAGGGGCGCAAATCCTACTTGGCAACACATTCCATTTAATGCTACGACCTGGCACGGAAATCATTGAAGCGCATGGCGATTTGCACGATTTTATGAATTGGCAGGGGCCTATTTTGACTGATTCTGGTGGCTTTCAAGTTTTTAGTTTAGGCAAATTAAGAAAATTAACTGAGGACGGGGTGACCTTTAACTCACCTATAAATGGCTCAAAAGTTTTTTTAAACCCAGAAGTGTCGATGGCTGTGCAGAAATCTCTAGGCTCTGATATCGTCATGGTATTTGATGAATGTACACCTTACCCCGCTACTTACCAGGAAGCCGCCGGTTCTATGGAAATGTCTTTACGCTGGGCAAAGCGAAGCAAAGAAGCGCACCTTGGCAATCAGTCGGCTTTATTTGGAATTGTTCAAGGTGGTATGTATGAGGACTTACGTCGACAATCTCTTGAAGGTTTAACTGCCATTGACTTTGACGGGTATGCGGTTGGTGGCTTATCTGTTGGAGAGCCTAAAGAAGAGATGCTGCAAGTACTAGATCATTTAATGCCAATGATGCCAAAAGAGAAACCACGTTATTTAATGGGGGTCGGGACGCCCCAGGATTTAGTAGATGGAGTGTTAAGAGGCATCGACATGTTTGATTGCGTGCTACCGACTCGAAATGCTCGTAATGGTCATTTGTTTACTTCAGAAGGAGTTATCAGAATTCGAAATAGCAGTTTTAGAGCAGACTTGCGAACACTGGACCCTTGTTGTGATTGCTACACTTGTAAAAATTACACTCGTGCTTATCTATATCATCTGGACAAGTGTGGCGAGATCTTAGGTGCTAGGCTCAATACAATCCATAATCTGCGGTATTATCAAACCTTAATGTTTGATTTGCGCACAGCTATTGAACAGGGTAAATTAGACACCTTTCGAAAACAGTTACTTTCAACGTAGGATGCCATTATGTCGATGTTAAATATGTTAGGGATTTCTGATGCATTTGCAGCCACAGCGCCTGCTAATGGTACCGGAGCGGGTTTAGCTTCCTTCTTGCCTATGATGTTAATCTTCATCATTGGTGCTTACTTTCTGATGATTCGTCCACAAAATAAGCGAATGAAAGCGCATCGAAAACTTCTAGAAGAACTAACTAAGGGCGATGAAGTCGTCACTATTGGTGGTATCGTTGGCAAAGTAGCAAAAATAAGTGATGATTTTGTGACTGTGACCGCCTCGCCAACTGTCGATCTTACCCTACAAAAAGGCGCCATTTCGAATGTTTTGCCTAAGGGAACACTTAAAAATATTGCGGATTAAATTCGAAAAAATTAGAAAGGATAGGGTATGCCACAATATCCCACGTGGAAATATATAGTTTTTTTAGCGATAGTGTTAATAGGATTGATTTATGCTGCACCGAATTTATTTGGTGAAGATCCGGCCGTTCAAATCTCAATGCCAAATACGGCTACTTTACCGCAAGATCTTTCCAATCAAATTATTACCACCCTAAAAAATGCTGACCTGCCTTACAAATCAATTAAGACTGAAAATGGTAATTTGTTAGTGCGTTTTACAAATCCCGACACCCAGTTGAAAGCAAGGGATTTGATCAAAGGTGCTTTAGGTGATCAATATAGTGTGGCGCTAAACCTGGCTCCAAAGACGCCACGCTTTTTGCGAGCGTTAGGTGCAGAACCTATGAAACTCGGTCTTGACCTTAGAGGCGGCGTTCATTTCTTATTACAAGTGGATACCAACGCGGTTATTAAGACCCGTTTGGATGGTGAAAGTCATAATATGAGTAATGAATTGCGCCAAGCTAATCTTCATTATACGTCCATGACTGTAAGCTCCCCAGGAACCATTCTGTTAACTTTCAAATCTAAAGATGATTTAGATGCCGCATATTCGGCGTTATCACGTAAGTTCCCAGACTTCTTAGTGACACCTCAGAAAGATGGTGATTTTGTGTTACGAGCTTCGTTGACTGATGAAGCAATCAACAAGATTAATGATTTTGCTGTCGAACAAAATATGACCATTCTTAACAATCGAGTGAATGAGTTGGGAATCTCTGAAGCTGTGGTGCAGCGACAAGGAAGTGATCAAGTCAGTGTCGATTTGCCGGGTGTACAAGACACTGCTCGAGCAAAAGATTTACTCGGTAAAACGGCGACACTCAAGTTTCAAATGGTTGATGTTGAGCATGATCCTTCAAGTGGTGCGATAATAGGTAGCAAGCTTTATACATATGAAGATCGCCCGATCCTCTTAAAGAATCAAATTATTCTTAATGGTAGTGCGATTACTTATGCAACTGCTTCATTCGGTGAAGATGGTCGTCCCAATGTTCAAGTAAAACTAGGTGGCGGCGGGGAAAGTTTATTCCATAGAGTTACTGCCGATAACATAGGCAAGCCTATGGCAGTTGTGTATGTCGAATCCAAGACAGAACCTAAGCTCGTTGATGGCAAACTTGTTGCAACACGTTATCAAGTGGAGCGTGTTATTAATGTTGCGACCATCCAGAGTGCTTTAGGAAATAATTTTCAAATCACTGGTCTTTCAAGCGAGCGTTATGCTGAAAATTTAGCATTATTATTGCGATCAGGCGCGCTGACCGCTCCGGTTGATATTGTTCAAGAAAGAACAGTGGGTCCAAGCTTGGGCGCTGCTAATATTCACAAAGGTATGCTTTCTTTAATGGTAGGTACCTCGTTAGTCTTTCTTTTCATGGTGTTGTATTACGGTTTATTTGGTTTGTTTGCTGACTTTGCTCTATTGCTCAATATCGTTTTCATTATTGCGATCCTTTCCATTCTTGGTGGCACTCTGACATTGCCAGGAATCGCTGGTATCGTGCTAACAGTCGGTATGTCTGTCGATGCCAATGTATTAATTAATGAAAGAATCCGGGAAGAGTTGCGTAATGGCATGAGTCCAACGACCAGTATTCGAGCCGGTTACGAAAAAGCCTTTGCCACTATTGTGGATGCCAACATCACCACGCTGATCGTGGCTGTCGTGTTATTTGCTCTAGGAAGTGGTGTGGTCAAAAACTTTGCCATTACTTTAACAATTGGTTTGGCAACTTCGATGATTACCGCAATCTATTTTACACGATTGATTGTTAACTTCGTTTATTTGAGAAAACGTAATGTTAAACGGCTTTCAATTGGAATTTAGCATTAACTTATAAAATGAGTTTGAGGCACAACGATGGAATTTTTTAAAACAAACACCAAAATCGACTTCATGGGACAAAGGTTTTATGCGGCGATTTTTTCTGTGCTGCTTTGCGTCATTTCCATCACGACATTAATGATCAAAGGTTTGAATTTAGGTCTGGATTTTACGGGTGGAACTCAAGTTGAAGTAAGTTATCAGCAACCAGCGGATTTAAATCAAATTCGAGAGCAATTAGCAAATACTGGCTTTAATGATGCTGTTGTGCAGGCATATGGTACTGCCAAAGATGTCCTCATCCGAATTTCTGCAAAAGAAGAGGTGAGTCAGGATCAGTTAAAGGCCACGCTAATGGGAGCATTGTCTGGCGCTACCCTGCATCAGCTCGAATTCATCGGACCACAAGTGGGTAAGACTTTGGTAACCAATGGTATTTTAGCCATTTTAGTTTCTTTAATTGGTACCATGTTATATATTGCCTTCCGCTTTGAGTATCGTTTTTCGGTGAGTGCCGCGATTGCTCTAATTCATGATCCTATTTTGATCTTAGGTATTTTCTCATTCTTTCAAATTGAATTTAATTTAATTTCATTGGCGGCAGTCTTGACGATTATTGGTTACTCGTTAAACGATACCATTGTTGTTTACGATCGTGTTCGTGAAAATTTCCGTCGTGTTCGTAAAGCAAGTCCAAGTGAAATTATGAATTTATCGATCAATCAAACACTCTCTCGAACGATCATGACCTCAGGTTTAACATTATTAGTGGTTATGTCATTATTAATTTTTGGTGGTGAGATGTTACGAGGATTCTCATTAGCATTAATTATCGGAATAATAATCGGTACGTATTCTTCAATTTACGTCGCAGGCTCTTTAGCAGTGGCGATGGGTCTAGACCGTAAACATCTCATTCCCCAAGTCCACGCTTTGGATGAACGACCTTAATCTATATCTGCCTTAGTTGTCGTTCCAGCTCCTACTTGTCATTTTCGTGCCCTATTTAGCCAAAAAGCGATAGCCATTTACAAAACAGCACCATGTAGATAGTATTATTTCTGGATTGTCGTCAAATTTTCAGCTAATTTTATCATATCCCTGTGAGAGGATATATAAACTCCACATTCAAGAAATTTGAGCAGAAAATCAGCTTAAGCAACGCGAGGAGATGAGAAATCAATGAGTAAATATAGACCCGAATACCAAGACGAGAGTAGCACACCTCTGCATATAGCCATTAGTCAAGGCGAAACAAAGACCGCTCTGCAATTAATTGCAGATGAAAGTGTTGACCTAAATGTTGTTGATAAACAAGGAAAAACACCACTAATCGCAGCTGTAAAAACAATGCAATTAGATTACGAAAACCGGTTAGGAAGACTTCTTCACAGCAAAGAAAGATTAGATAAATTTAAAGAAGAAGTGATTACTAAATATCGTCCCATTATCCAAGCTTTACTTAAAAAAGGTGCACAACTAGATATCGTAGATAAGCAAGGTCGTTCTGCACTCTATTATTCCATTCCATTTACAGAAGTGATGCGCGATTTACTTGAGCCTCAACAATATCTTAAGACCTACAAGCAAGGTGCTGATCCTAATCGGTGGATTCGTAGCGATGAAAAGTCTGAAGAAAATCCAATACCACTTCTTGCTGCTGTACAATCAAACTCTTTTGATGCGGTTAAGTTGTTACTAGGTCATAAGGCAGACCCAAATGCTAAAGGTTATAATGGTAGTTCAGCTTTACATCTCGCCACAGTTAGAAACAACGCAAAGATGGTAGGTGCTTTAGTCCAAGCAGGAGCTGATCCTAAAGCACGAGTAGCGACAGCGACCGCTACGCGAGATTTTATAAGATATAATCGTGCTAGAGAGAGATACGTTTCTGCTGAAGAAGTAACAATTACAGATGCAACACCATTGCATACTGCCGTACTTTTTGGTGGTGAAAAGTCAGGTGAAACTATCAATGCGCTATTAAAAAAGGATACTGATCTGGATGCAAAAACAAAAGAAGGGTTAAGCGCATTCGCACTCGCCTGCGGAATTGGAAATGATGCAGCATGTGTTGCACTATTAAAGCACCCGGTAAGTTTTCAAGGAGCAACATTGCAAGGATGGCTTATAAAATATTTAACAGACCATTCTTTTTATCGCTTACCAATTACGGAAGAGACGCTAGGAGAAGACTTGGAACGTCTTGCACTGGATATCATAGGTAAAAAAGATAACAAAGAGAACAAACCGCATCCTCAACATGAAGATATAAGATTGGCTGCAGTTGCAGTATTACGTCAGATCACTTTGAACGAAATGGATGATCCTCATTTAAGTGACGAACTACTCAGTGCAGCAGTTCGACATAGAGTTTTCTCTCATACCAGCAAAGGAGTGAAATGGCTCTTATCTTCTAACTTGACAATACCGCAGCAACGGTTGGAGCGCGCAAAGATAGAATTGAGTGATAGACAAGGTTTTGATAAAAAACCTAGTTAATTAAATCGTGTCCGCCTAGGTGACGCATAAGTCTAAGAGCCGTCGTCCTTGGCAGCACAATGCTAGGTAAAACGCTGTATTGTCCAGCCAAGGATCTAGATCCTAAATTTAGAGTGTTCGAAAATAGTGCTATGCATTTGTAAGTACTGAGCGGACGATGGCTCTTAGAAGGCACGATTACTGCATTAAAAAGTAAAAAAGTTATATTTTTGAATGCCAAGTATCGGCAATAGGTTTGATTATCTGTAACAGATATTTGAAGATCTTAGGGTTGCCGGCGATAATGTTGCCAGTCTCTAAACATTTTTCTTCGCCATGAACATCACTGACCAAGCCGCCTGCTTCTTTGATCAAAAGCATGCCTGCGGCCATATCCCATTCACTGAGTCCTAATTCCCAAAAGCCATCGAAACGTCCAGCGGCCACATAAGCAAGATCGAGTGCTGCGGATCCAGCTCGTCGCATGCCACCTACTTGGGACAACATTTCGCTAAAAATGCGAAGATAAACAGAGATGTCTTCTGGATTTTTGAATGGAAAGCCCGTACCAATCAAACTTTTATCGACTTTAATATTAGAACTAACTCTCATTCTACGATCATTTAAACGAGCACCATCACCACGACTTGCGGTAAAAAGCTCATTTCTAATGGGATCATAAATTACCCCATGCTCAATTTTATCTCTGTATACCATGGCAATTGAGACTGAAAAATGAGGAATGCCGTGTATATAATTCGTTGTGCCATCTAGCGGATCAATAATCCAGGTGAAGGTACTATCTCCTTCAATAATCCCATTTTCTTCAGAAATAATTTTATGAGTAGGGTAATTCTTTTGAATTGTTAGAATAATTTCTTTTTCAGCAGCCTTATCAATTTCAGTCACAAAATCATTACGGTTTTTTTCTGAAATATGGTGTGCTTCAATACGCCCAAAAGAACGCATTATGGTACGAGTAGCATTTCTGGCAGCGGCGACGGCGATATTGAGAATGGGTTGCATATTAACCTGGACTCTAAATTAACAACAGTGAAGTATAAAGGAGGACTGAAATAATTGCGATAAGAATTTATGATTCTGCGGTATGTTGATGAACATAAAAGATCATTTTTTTTGTTGAGTTAAGCGTCACTCCTTTTTGGTCTTTTAGCTCCGCCCATATTTCATGTGTGCCAGGAGTCAAATTTGAAATTGACTGACTCAGTTGTTGCGTGCCTTTTCCCTGTGCAACGCCATCTAAATAGAGCAGAATTAAATCGTCTGCATTAAGACTTGGTTCGACAAGCAATGAAATGGTAATGGTATTACTCCAAAATGTTTGGCCATCATGTGGTGCAGTGATACTAAGGCGAGTACTTTTAGTGGATAGAGTTTTAAGGGCAATATCAGAATTATCAGTAAAATTTGAGTGGTTACTTTCAATCACTGTGCTCTTCTTATTTTTAATTTTAATAGTCTTAAATTCATTTGTTTGCATGTTATAAGGCAGGCGATCAGAATATATAAGAGTACCGTTCGAATATTGATATTGCAGGATTTGTGCGTTGGTGACACAGGAATGAATGGCCAAACAAAAAAGTATATTTTTTTTCATAAAGCACCTAGTTTAAAAATAGGAAGGTACATCGACAAGACGAAAAACCCAATGATTATTCCCAAAACTAAAATTATGGCAGGCTCTAGCCATCGACTTAGATTAATTGTTAAGTTTTCTAATTCCTTTTCGAAGTTACTAGCAATCTTGAGTAAAATATTTGCCAAAGTTCCTGAGGCTTCTCCAATTGCAAGCATGGCGATGACACTCGAAGGAAAAAGCTTGGTTGTTTTGAAGGCAATATAAAGACTTTGGCCGCTGGCAATACTTGCCTGTGCCTCCAGAAACAACTTTTTTTGAAGAGGGGATTGTAGTAGTGTCACCACAGAGGTTAATGCATTGTTAATGGCAATGCCAGAATTTAAGCTCGTTCCTAAAATCCTAGCAATACGGGCGATTAAAATTTTTTGTTGTACTGTATAGATAAATGGTATTTTCATCGTAAGTTTTTGAAATAGCTTAAGTGAGTTTCGTCGAACTAATATGAACAATACAAAGCTTACGATCGTACAAGACAAAAAGTAATAAAAGCCTTTATCCTCCAAGAAGCCAGATAATCTTATTATTAATTTTGTGCTACAGGGTAACATTGTGTTGAAAGTTTGATAAAGAGTTGCAAACTGTGGCACGATATAAATCAAGAATATGCTTGAGGTAATAAGAAAAGTGCAGAGTATAACGATCGGATAAAACATAAGTTGTAGCAAATTTTTTTTTAAGGTTGCCTTTTTTTCTGCGTAGTTAGCCAAATGTGTCAGGGCTTTTTCAAGCTCACCAGTTTCCTCGCTGTGTTTGATTAAGTTGACTGTTAACTCATCAAAAAAGCGAGAATATTTTGCAATAGCATAGTGGAACGCATGTCCTTGTGTTAGATAGATTTTTAATGATTGCACGAGTGTGACTAAGGCTATTTTTTTATGTTCAGAAGCAATGACATCAAGCGCTTGTGGTAGTTCGATTCCTACTTTCAATAAGGTGGCAATATTCTGCAGCAATATTGTAATATCCTTAGAATTAATTTGATTAAAGACACTGCAAAAAATCGACTTTTTGATCTTTATAAGCGTGATGCCTTGAGTTTGTAATTGTTGTAACGCACTCGCCAGGTCAGGTGCGTAGTGCCTTCCTTGTATATGGATCCCTTTGATATTCACCCCATACCAATGGAATAGAGTCAACTTATCTTCGCTCATGGTGTGATCCTCATCCCTAACACGCGTTGTGTTTCTGATAGTGACGTGATACCAGCTTGTACTTTTGCTAAAGCGGAATCCATCAGTGTGAGATATTTTTCAAATTGGGTTTGATGTTGCAACTGCGCTAAGCTCGCTTGGCCGACAATCAACTCCTTCATTGTTTCAGATAAATGAACTATTTCAAAAATCCCAATTCTTCCTCTGTAACCTTGTATGCAGCATTGACATCCCACAGGTTCATAGCTGATGAAATCACCAGTCCTGGTCTTTTTTTTGCAATTTGGACACAGTTTTCGCACTAAGCGTTGTGCCACTATGAGTAGTAATGAACTTATAATATTATAAGGAGTGACGCCGAGATTCATAAAACGAAATAACGTTTCCAGTGCATTATTAGTATGTAGTGAAGAAAATACTAAATGGCCTGTTTGTGCGGCATTCACTGCTGTCTGCGCTGTTGTTACATCTCTAATTTCACCAACCATGATGACATCTGGGTCTTGTCGCAAAAAATTTCTTAGGGTTCTTTCAAAAGTCATTTTAGTTTTTAAGTTGACTTGTACCTGATTGATTCGCGATAACGGAATTTCGATCGGATCTTCCACTGTCAAAATATTTTTGCTGGTACTGTCTAAAGAATTTAGAGCGCTATATAACGTGGTCGTTTTACCACTTCCGGTTGGACCGGTGACTAAAATCATTCCTTGAGGTTGCTTAATGCTTTTTTGAAAAAGTGATAATTGGAAATCTTGCATCCCTAATTGTGATAGTGGTACGAGATCAACTGCAGACTTTAAGATTCGTAAAACACATTTCTCCCCAAATAGGGTTGGGCAAGTACTGACTCGAATATCATGTTTCCCAAGAGAAGTATTGAGTGTGAAACGACCATCTTGGGGTAACCGTCGTTCGGCAATATCCAAATTAGCTAAGACTTTGAGCCTGGCGGTAATAAATTTTGCTATTGTCATTGGCGGTTTGACCATTTCATACAAAATACCATCGACCCGATAACGAATTCTGTAGAAATCCTCGAAAGGCTCAAAATGAATATCGGAGGCATTTTTTTGCAGAACGTCTTTAAAAATACTATCTAAAAAGTCAACGGCGGGAGAATTTTGAACGGAGCTATTATCTAAAGTATAAAGCTGAGTAAAAGGCTCTGTTTCCCTACAGTATTGCTGTTGTAGATTGTGCGCATAGAGCTCATGAATTGCTTGGTACAATTCTGTTTTTTCTACAATGATAAATTTAATAGACATTCCAGTGAGGAAATTGATTTCTAGGATATTGACATTAGAGGGATCGCAAGTTGCAAGAGATAAGTAGTTATCCTCTAAGAAAACAGGCAAAATTTGTTGTTTTTTAATTTGTTCAAAACTCAATAAATTCAAAGGTAATTGTGTTAGATCATATTCATTCAAATGGCCTCTTGGCATTTTAAAGTACATTGCTACAGCGTCTGCCAATCGATGAGAATTGACATAGTCTTTATCATTCAGATAATTAATGAATGAGATTTCTTGCTGTTGACTTTCGCGCCAGGCTTTCTGGGTTAAATCTTCGCTCAAAAAATTGTGTTTAATTAAGAACTCTCCGAAGCTATTAAGTGTCACTTTCATAACTTCGGAAATAGTTGTTTACTTCGTTAAGCCCTCATCCACGGCTTTACCGGAGGCCGTCCATGAAACGACGCCATTATTAGCCGTAGGTGTTAGGATATATTGCTCATCAGCCGTGATGCCATGAACTGGATTGGGCTGAGCGATGATGGTGCCTTTATCTACTACTACGGTGCCGATTGAACTTGTGGCTGTAGGTGGTGCGAGGATAGAAGGAGGAATGCCATTTGAAGAGGTAGCGCCTGAGCTACATTGTGTGAAGTTGCCAGAACCGTTGAAACATTGCACTACACCTAGTTTATAAGGCGCAGTAGCTCGAACTAATTCACTGAAGTGGGATTTTTTGGTGTAATCTAAATAGGATGGGATTGCAATGGCTGCGATGATAGCAACAATAGCAACGGTAACCATTAATTCTAGAAGAGTGAATCCTTGCTGCTTTTTTTTGTAAGAGTCTTTTTGCATAGTATGTCCTTGTAACGATTTAAATTGCTATTAATAAAACAAAGAGGTATCTATTCAGCGAATTTAATGCACCAATCGTGCCCGCGTGCGCGATTGAGAAAAGTAAGTAGCTGAATACTTACTGCAAAGAGAATAATAACATAGGAATAATAAGAGTGAATCCAGTTGTTTTTTACTGTAGTGATTTGAGATCGAGCTATGAACTTATTTAATCTCGTACGTTTTGTATTAGTCAGAACCACCCATCCTGGCAATATTGGGGCTAGTGCCAGAGCGATGAAAAACATGGGCTTCACAAACTTGGCACTGGTTGCACCAAAATATTTCCCTGATGACCAAGCAACAGCTCGAGCATCAGGTGCTGAAGATATCTTGCAAAATAGTCAACTCACTTTAGATTTACCTGCTGCGATTGCGGATTGTCATATTGTTCTTGGTACAAGTTCACGGACACGTTCTCTTCCCATCCCTTTATTAACAGCTAAAGAAGCTGCAGCTCTAGCGGCTGAAAACATACAACAACATAGGCGCGTAGCGTTTGTCTTTGGTCAAGAACGTACTGGCTTAACCAATGATGAATTAGCACTTTGTCACTACCATCTTTATATTCCCTGTGACCCTGATTTTCCTTCTTTAAATGTTGCAAGTGCGCTCCAGATTATTGCTTATGAATTGCATCAGAGTCTGTTAACTTTAATGCCCCAGAATTTAGTGGCGACTAGCGATCTAGTCTCTGGGTTAGAGATGGAGCGTTTTTATGAACATTTAGAAGCAAGTCTGATAAAACTGCAATTTTTAGATCCAACCAATCCTCGACAATTAATGCGAAAGTTACGTAGACTTTTTAACCGCTTGGAAATGGAACAAAATGAAATGAATATTTTGTGTGGAATTTTGTCCGCGATTGAGAAGGGTACTCTTTGACACTGATTTTTGCTAAAATGTCACAAAATTTCCCTTATGGTTGAGAAAAATGTCAAAACCAATTTACTTAGATTATATGGCCACGACACCTGTTGACCCGGTGGTAGCGCAAAAAATAATGACTTGCCTAGATCTAACCGGTGTCTTTGGTAATCCGGCATCGACCAGTCATTCGTACGGCTATGAGGCAGCGGAGCACGTAGCAATGGCCAGAGCTCAGATTTCAGAGCTCATCAATGCTGATCCGCGTGAAATAATTTTTACATCCGGTGCCACGGAAGCTAACAATCTCGCCCTGAAAGGTGCCACTTCATTTTATCAGCGCAAAGGTCGGCACATCATTACCTCTATGATTGAGCACAAGTCTATCTTGGATACTTGTCAACATCTGTCTGCTAACGGCTACGAGGTGACTTACTTAGAACCTAACCCTCAAGGTCTAATCTCTCCCGATCAAGTTAAAGCAGCTTTGCGGCCTGATACCATTTTAGTGTCAATCATGCATGTTAATAATGAGATTGGGACGATTCAAGACATTGCTACTATTGGTAAAATTGTCAGGGAGCAAGGTAGTCTCTTTCATGTGGATGCAGCGCAAAGCCTAGGAAAAATACCCCTTGATGTGAATACAGCGAATGTCGATTTGTTATCTTGCTCTGCTCATAAAATTTATGGTCCTAAAGGAATTGGAGCTTTATATTATCGACGAAAACCCAGGGTGCGTTTGGAGCCACAAATTCACGGCGGTGGACATGAATTTGGTATGCGTTCGGGCACCTTAGCGACTCATCAAATAGTTGGGTTTGGAGAAGCTTGTCGCTTGGCGAAGCTTAACTTGAAGGAAGAAAGCCAACGTATTCGTAAACAGCGAGATTTATTGTGGCGAGGATTAACTTCCTTAGATGGAGTTCATCTCAATGGCGATGAGGATCTTCGTTTGCCTGGGAATTTGAATGTCAGTTTCGACTATGTGGAAGGAGAATCCTTACTGCTAGCTTTACACCAAATTGCTGTTTCATCAGGTGCAGCTTGTAATTCGGCTACTATTGAGCCCTCTTATGTCCTCAGAGCACTCGGAGTGCCGAATGAGTTAGCAAATAGCACCATTCGGTTTAGTATTGGGCGCTTCACCACTAATGAAGATATTATGGTTACGATTAAACATGTCTGTCAGGTTGTGACACGCCTGCGAGCCATTTCACCTCTGGGGTCAGAATGCATTACAGTAGCATGATTCAAGAACACTTTTTTAATCCTAATAATGTCGGCTCTTTTGATGCTAGGGATGAGAATGTTGGTCGAGCGATCGTGGGCAGTTATGAAAATGGTGTGATTATTCATTTTCAGATCAAAGTCCAAGAAAATGTCATTAAAGCTCTTAAATTCAGGGCCTATGGTAATGTGCCCACTATCGCAGCTTGCTCGTACGTGACCCAATATTTACAACATAAAACCCTGTCGGAAGCCCAAGAACTCACGAGCGAAACCTTAGTCGTGGCCCTTGAGATTCCGCCATTAAAAATACATTGCGCCTTACTAATAGAAGATGCTATTAAAAAAGCCATCCTGGATTATCAACATCGTTATCTTTAAGCTTGGTAGCAAATTTTGGTTTTTCCTTTATAATCGCGTTTTCCTCGTCGTCCGTGATCAAGTCGCGGCTAGACGGTTATTAAAATTAAAAGAGAGAAAAAAATGGCAATAGAAAGAACTTTATCGATTATTAAACCAGACGGAGTTGCTAATAACTTGATTGGTGAAATTTATAAAAGGTTTGAAAAGGAAGGTCTGCGGATTGTCGCAGCAAAAATGAAACACCTTTCACGCGAAGAAGCAGAAGGCTTTTACGCGGTTCATAAGGAACGTCCTTTTTTTAATGACTTGGTTAATTTTATGATTTCAGGTCCGGTCATGATTCAAGTTTTAGAAGGTGATAACGCCATCAACAAAAATCGTGATCTTATGGGTGCAACCGATCCCAAGCAAGCTACGCCAGGTACGATTCGTGCTGATCTTGCAAAATCGATCGATGAAAACACAGTTCATGGATCAGATAGTTCCGAAACCGCATCACAAGAAATAACTTATTTCTTTAAGAGTAACGAGATTTACAGTGACTAACCTCTCATCGGCTGACATTCTGCCTTCACAGGATGTTCAGCCCAACCCTAGTATCAATCTATTAGATTATTCTCGAACTCAATTAGAAACATTAATGATTGAGTGGGGAGAAAAATCTTTTCGATCGCAACAGCTGATAAAGTGGATCCATCAATTAGGTTGCACTGATTTTGAGCAAATGACCAATTTAAGTAAGTCATTTCGCCAAAAGCTGAAGGAAATTGCACATATCAAGCTACCAGAAGTAATTTGGGATAAGGCTTCCAATGATGGAACTCATAAATGGTTACTCAAGCTATTTGATGGTAACTGCATTGAAATGGTGTATATCCCTGAAAAAAATCGGGGAACATTGTGCGTATCCTCACAAGTGGGATGCGCCTTAAACTGCAGTTTCTGTTCAACAGCAAAACAAGGATTTAATCGCAATTTATCTGTTGCTGAAATTATTGGACAGGTTTGGATTGCTTGTCGTAGCCTATCGAAGGAAGGTACCAATAAGCATAAAGTTGTTACCAATGTCGTTATGATGGGCATGGGTGAACCATTACTCAATTTTGAGAATGTGCTAAGCAGCATGGATATTATGATGGACGACCTTGCTTATAATCTTTCTAAATATCGTGTAACCCTAAGTACTTCAGGTCTTGTGCCACAAATGGAACAGCTTAAAAAAACCAGCCAAGTTTCATTAGCGGTTTCATTGCATGCTCCTAACGATGAATTACGTAATGAACTTGTTCCGATCAACAAGAAATATCCTTTGAGAGAATTGATGGCTGTTTGTCGTCAATATTATGAAAATGAACCACGAAGAATGGTAACCTTTGAGTATGTCATGCTCGCGGGAGTCAACGATAGCGAGCTTCATGCCAAGCAGTTGGTCAAATTGATAAGCAATGTACCCTGTAAGCTCAACTTAATTCCATTTAACCCTTTCCCCAACAGTGGTTATGAGACTTCTTCAATGGAGACTATCTATCGTTTCCAAAAAATCGTTGCAGCAACCGGAATTAATACCACAATTCGAAAAACCCGAGGCGATGATATCGATGCCGCTTGTGGCCAGCTCGTAGGACAATTCCAAGATCGAACTCGACGTAGTAGTAAATGGCAAGAAGTTACGAGTGAAAAAAAGGTTATGTATTTTGAGGAACATTCATAACACAAACCTTCTCAAATTACGTGCCCGCGCCC
>JAGVJZ010000001.1 GCA_020050845.1 Gammaproteobacteria bacterium | reverse complement strand
TGGAATTATTTCTTGGTGGTAACCTTGTTCTTTCAGGGAAACACCCATCATGCAACGTGCTGCAATTTTAGCTAATGGAACACCAATTGCTTTAGCCACAAATGGCACAGTTCTTGAGGCTCGAGGATTAACCTCTAAGATGTAAAGTTCATTATCTTGAATAGCGAACTGAGCATTCATTAAACCGATCACACCCAACTCCAATGCCATCTTCCTCATCTGGGACCGCAGTTTGTCTTGGAGCTCTTGTGGCAAACTATGTGGTGGCAAACAGCAGGCAGAATCTCCGGAGTGAACACCAGCTTGTTCGATGTGCTCCATCACTCCACCAATTAAAATCTCTTTACCATCTGAAATGGCATCGACATCAACTTCGATGGCGTTATCTAAAAAATGATCCAGTAAAAGTGGGGAGTCGGCAGAAACCTCTTGGGCTTCATTCATATAACGACGCAACTCGCGTTCATTATAAATAATCTCCATGGCCCTTCCGCCCAAAACATAGGAGGGTCGAACCACTAACGGATAAGCAAAGACATTGGCTAAACGCAAACCTTCTTCGACACTGCGGACCGTGCCATTGGGCGGCTGTTTTAATTCTAGTTTGGTCACTAACTGCTGAAATCGCTCCCGATCTTCTGCTCGGTCAATTGCGTCAGAACCTGTTCCAATGATCGGCACGCCTGCTGCTTCTAATTGCTTAGCAAGTTTTAGCGGCGTTTGACCACCATACTGGACAATGACTCCAAGCGGTTGTTCCAGACGAACAATTTCTAAGACATCTTCTAGGGTTAAAGATTCAAAATAAAGTCGATCAGAAACATCATAATCAGTAGAAACTGTTTCTGGATTACAGTTGATCATAATGGTTTCATAACCTAATTCACGAATCGCCAACACTGCATGGACACAACAATAATCAAATTCTATGCCTTGCCCGATTCGGTTAGGACCACCGCCTAAGACGATAATTTTTTTCTTGTCGGTAGGCTGTGCTTCACATTCTTCTTCATAAGTAGAATAAAGATAAGCGGTATCTGTGGCAAATTCCGCAGCACAAGTATCCACACGTTTGTAAACAGGATAAATACCCAGTTCATGACGATGTTTTCTTAAAGCATTTTCGCTCACTCCTAATAAAGAAGCCAACCGAATGTCTGAAAATCCTTTGCGTTTTAAGTTGAACACCTGGTCTCGATCTAAATCTGTTAAGCGACTACCAACGATAGATTGTTCCGTCGCAACTAAATCTTTAATTTGCGCTAAAAACCAAGGATCAATTAATGATAAACGCTGTACTTCTTCTAGTGAAAAACCATAGCGGAATGCATCGGCAACATACCAAATCCGTGCCCACCCAGGAATACTAAGCTCTCTGCGAATGATATCTTCAACACCATGACTGGTTAAATCTACTTTAGGATCTAGACCAGAAACGCCAACCTCCAATCCTCGCAAAGCTTTCTGGAATGATTCTTGAAAAGTTCGTCCAATTGACATGACTTCACCAACAGACTTCATTTGAGTCGTTAAACGGGCATCCGTCTTGGGGAATTTCTCAAAATTAAAACGAGGTATTTTGGTGACCACATAGTCGATTGTCGGTTCAAATGAGGCTGGGGTTAGATTACCTGTTATTTCATTTTTCAGTTCATCAAGGGTATAACCTACCGCTAATTTTGCTGCAACTTTAGCAATCGGAAATCCTGTTGCTTTTGATGATAGTGCAGAAGATCGGGATACCCTGGGGTTCATTTCAATGACCACCATACGACCATCTTTAGGATTCACCGCAAACTGTACATTTGAGCCACCTGTGTCGACCCCAATTTCTCGCAAGACTGCAATCGCAGCGTTACGCATCCGTTGATATTCTTTATCGGTTAAGGTTTGAGCAGGTGCTACGGTGATAGAATCACCGGTATGAATACCCATTGGATCGAGATTTTCAATTGAACAAACAATGATGCAATTGTCTTTATGATCTCGTACGACCTCCATTTCATATTCTTTCCACCCTATAATGGATTCGTCGAGTAATAGTTCATGCGTTGGCGAAAGCTCTAAGCCTCTCTCACAAATCTCAATAAATTCTTCGCGATTATAGGCGATACCACCACCACTACCCCCCATGGTAAAAGAGGGCCGAATGACGATTGGAAAACCTAGTTCTTCTAATATTTGCTGAGCATCTTCGAGGCTATGAGCAAGTCCAGAACGAGGCATTTCCAAGCCGATTTTCAACATCGCTTCTCGGAAAAGTTCCCGATCTTCTGCTTTATCGATTGCTTCGCGAGTAGCACCAATCATTTCAACCTGATATTGCTCAAGAATACCCTCACGGGCTAAATCTAAAGCGCAATTTAATGCGGTCTGACCACCCATGGTAGGTAAAATGGCATCCGGTCTTTCACGCTCAATAATTTTGGCAACAGCTCTCCAATTGACTGGTTCAATATAAGTTGCGTCTGCAAGTTCAGGATCAGTCATGATCGTAGCTGGATTGGAATTAACCAAAATGACTCGATAACCTTCTTCACGAAGTGCTTTGCAAGCTTGAGCGCCTGAATAATCAAACTCACAGGCTTGGCCAATCACAATTGGACCTGCACCAATAATTAGAATACTTCGGATATCATTTCGTTTCGGCATACGCTGTTCTACTGTAATTTTTGATTAATTCAATGAATTGATTAAATAGTGCTTGGACATCGTGTGGTCCTGGACTTGCTTCCGGATGACCTTGAAAACCAAACCAAGGTTTATCGGTGTGCATAATACCTTGCAAAGAGCCATCAAAAAGAGAGCGATTAATTGCGATCAGATGTTCAGGCAAAGTTTTTTCA
>JAGVJZ010000013.1 GCA_020050845.1 Gammaproteobacteria bacterium | reverse complement strand
CCAATTATCTGATAGTGTTAGAGCTCGTCACGCCCATGACGACAAGAGCAGCAGCTTTGCTCTATAATTAAATCTAATGTAGCCCAATTGGAATTTCGTTTCATCCAGGCTACATTTATTATCTACATCCTCTTTCCTACTTGACGCTCCAGAGTATCTGGTAAAGATTGTGAGCAATCTTTAGCTCGGTTGTTTAAAAATCGTAGGGCTGAAACGTCAGCTGAAACACGAGCCAGGATAGCCGAAGCCTGATTTGCATCTTCAGGATGTTTTTCCGCAAGGATTTTTTCTCTTTTCTCTTCATTGAGAGCTTTTTTTAAAGAAGTATTTTCCTCCTTCGAAGTACCAGTCATCCTTTTTTTTCTACTGTCCATGGTTAAACCTACATAAAGATTATTTGGAGTGGCCTGCCTTTGTTTAAGTTCTAACACCTCTTGCTGTAAAGTAAGTATCTTAAGCTTAAGTTCTGCAATTAATTGTTCAGAGCTCATTTGATAATTATTGAATTGACTCACTACAAAAGTTAATGCTGATGCCATTAAGCGGTCACTATCTTCTCCCTCATAAGATGCTGCAAGCAATGGCTTCTCTTCTTTTTCAAAACTTTCAGATTGATCACACCGTGTTAAATCAGTATTTTCTTGTGGTATTTTTGCGTCAGAAACATAGACAACCTCGGGTTTATCATTATCTGTTGGACTATCGATTATTAATTCTCTAGAAGGATAAAGTTTACGGTGATTTTCAAGAGCAAGATTGAGCTTCGCTAATAAATTATCAAGATCTTGTTTAGAAAGCGTCGGCGATAAAAGAATTTTTTGAATCAAATAATTCGAAACTAACTTATCTATTGTTTCCTGACTTAAGTCCATAGCCAAACAAATCGCATGTGATCTTATTGAATAGATTCGAGAAGGAGTCAGTTGAATGTCAATTTCTAAAATCTTATCTTTAGGAATAGACTTGATTGTATCTAAAGGAGTGTGATTTAAAATAAATATGTGTGAAATGTGTGCAGGTAGTAAAGTTAATAGTTCTGGGGGAGTATCCCCTAGCCTGACTTTTATACATAGCGGGATATGCTTAAATTTGGATGAATCGCGATTCACCAACAGTATTGAACCAGGAGATAATTTTTCAATCTCGGCACTGCTCATGGCATCAATAAAGAACATTATAATCACTCCGCATGTTATCTAAGAAACAACATTATAGCTATATTTAATTAAAATAGTCTTAATCTGCCGTCATCCCGCAGGAAGGCAAAAAATTATTAGGAAGATTAAAGACCCGGTGCTGACTGATTAGCAGCTGATGTTCTCGAATCATTCTGTGCCACTAAATTAAAAAAATTCACCCTAGTATTAAATCGCTTTCTCGTATGTTCAACAACATGTTCAACTGACTTGTCCTTAGCTTCTAATTCTTCTTCGTGGACAGGATGGTAACGATTGATTTCACGCCAACGCATTAATAACGTCACGTACTTATAAATTAATTTGTTTGGAGCTAAAGTATTTTGTTCGCTCGTTGACACTAATTGTTCACTAACATCTGATATATTTGCTTTTTGTATTTGCGCTAAAATTTTAGCTCTTATCGCACTAAGAAAATGTTCCATTTTTTCCGTGGTTACAGATTCTTTTTGAACCAAAGTTATTAAAATATTTAAAACTGGCTTCAAGTTACTTACAAAGCACGTAGGATATTTATAAGGCTTATGAAACCAAGTTGTAGCATAGACACCACGCCTGTTTAGAAGTTTTTCTAAAAATAGTAGGTGGCAAAAAATTCGATAATATATTTCTCTGTCAGTATTCGTGCTACGTGAAGGACGCATGTCATTTTCGTGAAGTTCCTTGGTGATAAGAGGCAAAACTCTTGCGAAGTTGGAATTAGGAATATCAAATTGAACTACGCCATTAGGTTCCAAAAAGCTTCGACAAATAACTGTGTAAATCCAACGATCTTCCTGTTGATAAATTAGGATGGGAATAACATGCTCTGGTGCGCGTAGTTGGGTACTCATCACTCCCGTATTTTCATTTAACAATTGATGGTCTTCAATGTTAGTTAGCAGTCTTTGTGCTTTTTGCACATCCCAATTGGCTTTCAACATGTCGTGTTTATTAAGAATCCTAAATATCACTCTCAAGATATCAGTAAAATAGTAAGATCCGCGGTATGAAAGTACCGGCACATGAGTAATCCTAGAAAAAGGGACACTTCCAACTATTGCTCTGAATCTAATTTTTTCCTCACAAGAGCGCGAATCTAAATCTAAAGGCGGCTTGAGATCTGCCGCTTCAAACTGCTCTTGAATTAAAGTATCAATCGTTGATTCAATCGGCCACACTGGCTGCGTTTGATAAACCCGGATCAACACTCCAATGAGTTTCTCAATAAATTTTAGACCTAACGTAAATTGTGCATTATCAGACGACATAGCGACAGCTCTGATCAGTCTTAAACCAACATTTCCTCGCCCTTGTTTTGTAGCGGCGTCAATCGAACGTAATAATTTTTTAGCTGTAGTAATGATTGGGTAGTCACCGACTTCACTAGCTATTTGTTCCAATAAAGGTTTTTCTGCAAAACAAGGTTCTGTTTGAATCCTAGGATCCAAAAACTCAAGCCTCATCAATTGCTTAATAATCTTTGCGATAATTTTTAGTCGTTGTTCAGCATTGACGGCACTAGAAAGCAAACATTCTAAAAGAACTTTGCCACTCCATTCCTGGTCCGTTATCTGATCTCTTTTAACTCTTGTGACCACTAGAGTTGCAAATTTTTCCTCATGGGTAAGTACTAAATCGTCAATGTAATTTTCTAGTAAGTCTAGCGGTGCATATTTAAAAAAAATTGGAAGAGATTCTGCAAATAACTTGCGATCTTTTTTTATTATGTCAAACAGGAAATTAGCAATAACTAATTTTTTATTAACTAGTGCAACTTTGAGAGGAGAATTAAAATCAGACGTTTCTCCAACGATGACTCCATTTCTAGTCGAATTAAGCGAGGCGCCATTTGCTATTAAAACTCTAACAATTTCAGTTTCACCTAGCCTAGCTGCTAAGTAGAGTGGCGATGTGCCTTTCTGAGGTTCGCCATTCACAGTTTCAACAGTTAATCCATGTGCTACTAAGAGGTTAACCATGTCTTCACTTCTAGCTTCGACAGCACAGCAAATAGGTGAATTACGCTGATTTAAAAAAACATCTATTGGAAGATTGACAATAGCTCCTCTGCCTAGAAGTAAAGAAACAATGTCTCGTCGCAAATAACTTATTGCGCAACATAAAAGCGTCTGACCGGTACGATTTGGTTGCTGAAGATTAATTCCATTTCGAAACAAATATTCACCTGCTGTGAACATTACCCGTAGACCTTCAATATTATTTTCAACAATAAAAGTGAAAATTTTAAAATGGGTTTGATAATAGAATGTGTCAAATGTTTGCGGATAAGCATTAAAAAATGGGCCAACTAAATCATTTACTTCCTCTTGGGTTCTTGGAAAAGAAAGACTAGCCAATTGATTCAGCTGCGTTCTTAGATCTGGGTTGAGATTGTTAATTTTAGCGAGCAAAGGCTCTAAAATTTCTAAAATTAAAGATGAAACAACACATTTTTGCTGCAAAATAAGTTCCTTAAACGTATTTTTAGAGAGATATTTTATGGACGAGGCGCAATTTTACTATTAAATAGCGCAAATTGAAACATATTTACTTAAAATAAGCGACGGACGTTAATGATAAGTAGCTTCTTCCAAGCCAATAACAATTTCGGCAATCTGAACCGCATTTAAAGCTGCACCTTTACGGACGTTATCCGAGACAATCCACAGATCGAGTCCATTAGAATGAGAGAGGTCTTCCCTCACCCTTCCCACAAAAACAGCATCATGTTCTGCAACATTTGGAATGGCGGTTGGATAATCTTTGTCTTCCTCAAGCAGAATTATCCCTGGAGCACTTTTTAATAACTCCTTGACTTCAGTAACAGAGATTTTCTTACGAGTTTCTAGATGCACTGCTTCAGAATGACCAAAAAAGACAGGCACTCGAACAGCGGTTGGATTGACCATAAGGGTATCGTCATTGAAGATTTTGCGGGTTTCCCAAATAATTTTCATTTCTTCTTTGGTGTAACCGTTATCTTGAAATTCATCAATATGAGGAATGACATTAAAGGCAATTTGTCTTGTAAACACCTTTGGTTTATAAGCTTCGCCGTTTAATAAATGAGCAGTTTGTTCTGCTAGTTCAGTAATACCTTTTCTACCCGCACCAGAAACGGATTGATACGTGGCAATATTGATTCGCGAAATGCCCACCGCATCATAAATAGGCTTTAGTGCTACCACAAGTTGAATGGTCGAACAATTCGGATTAGCAATAATGTTTCGATTACGAAATTGCTCAATCATTTCAGGGTTAACTTCGGGAACGACCAGGGGGATTTCTGGATCGTAACGAAAGCAAGAGGTATTATCGATTACAACACAACCGGCTTCGGCCGCAATCGGTGCATACTTAGCTGATACGCTTGCACCTGCTGAAAACAATGCAATATTGGCTTGGCTAAAATCAAATTCTTCGACGTCAATGACAGCGATACTTTTTTTCTTAAATTGCACCGCTTCACCCGCTGATCGGGAACTTGCAAGCGGAAATAGTTTCTCTACAGGAAATTGGCGCTGTTCAAGAATCTCTAATATTGTTTCACCGACCGCACCGGTAGCACCTAAGACTGCAACATTATATTTGACCGCCATGTTTGATTAACCTCTAATTTTTAATAGCTTTAAAACGTAAGTAATGATCCATCAGCACTAATGCAAGCATGGCTTCTGCGATCGGCACAGCACGCAAACCAACACAAGGATCGTGTCTACCTGTTGTGGATATCGTCGTAGCCTCACCATGAGTGGTGATAGTGCGACCTACGATTCTAATACTCGGTGTCGGTTTGAATGCAAGATTCACTTCGATGTCTTGACCTGAAGAGATACCCCCCAGAATACCACCAGCATGATTGGAGAGAAAACCTTCTGGCGTAATTTCATCCCTATGTTCGGATCCTAACATCTCAATACCAGAAAAGCCGCTACCAATTTCGACGCCTTTGACTGCATTAATCCCCATCATCGCTTTGGCAATATCACCGTCTAATTTATCGAATACAGGCTCGCCCAAACCGACCGGCACTCCGCTAGCAATAACTCGAACACCGGCCCCAGTAGAATCACCCTCTCTTCGTAATTGAGTAATAAGTTCCTCGATAGCAGCCACTTTAGATTGATCTGGAAAGGAAAAGGGATTTTGATTACAGTCGTCCCAGTTAAAAGAACTGGGTTCGATCGATCCAATCTGAGATACATAGCCTCTTATTTTTATACCCTGTTGCGCTAAATATTTTTTTGCTATCGCACCAGCCGCTACCCACATGGCGGTTCCGCGAGCTGAAGCCCTACCACCACCACGATAATCACGAATTCCATATTTATGAAAGTAAGTATAATCGGCGTGGCCGGGTCTGAAGCTATCTTTTATTTCATCGTAATGCTTTGGCTTAGCATCTTTATTTTCAATGAGCAAACCAATTGCTGTTCCAGTAGTGACTCCTTCAAAAGTTCCTGAAAGAATCTTCACCTCATCTGGCTCATGACGTTGCGTAGTAAAGCGGGAAGTGCCTGGTTTACGGCGATCTAATTCTATTTGTAAATCGGCTTCATTCAATGCTAAATCAGAAGGACAACCGTCGACAATTGCTCCCAAAGCAAGACCATGACTTTCACCAAAAGTCGTCACAGTAAATAATTTCCCAAAACTATTACCGGCCATCGATGCTACTCATTTAAAATTGAATGATATTCGTGCAGATCCTCTGTAGTGAGGAGAAAAATCCCCTCACCGCCTCGTTCAAAATCAAGCCACACAAAAGGTAATTGCGGGTATTTATTCAGCAAGGCTTCTTGTGAATTACCAACCTCTACGACCAATAACCCTTTGGGTCTTAAAAATTTAGCGGCGTTGCGAAGTATCCGTGATACAACTTCGACCCCAAGCTCTTTAGCTTTCAAAGCAATTTGGGGTTCGTGTCGATATTCTTCGGGTAAGGTCTCATATTCGTCTGAAGAAACATAAGGTGGGTTACTGACGATGAGATCATAGGCGCCAGTGACTTTATCAAATAAGTCCGAATGAATGAGATTAACTTGTGCTTGCACATGATGTTTTTTGATATTGATTTGAGCAACCGCTATAGCATCTTCTGAAATATCCACTGCATCCACATGGCTATCAGGAAATTCTAAAGCACAGGCAACTGCAATACAGCCACTGCCAGTGCATAGATCAAGAATATTGTGAATATCGTTACCATCTAGCCAGGGTGAAAATCCTTTCTCGATTAATTCTGCGATCGGGGATCGTGGAATAATCACCCGTTGATCAACATAAAACGGCAAGTCTGCAAACCATGCTTCGTTTGTGAGATAAGCGGCTGGTACCCGCTCATTAATGCGACGGGTAATTAATGCACACAAATTACGTCGTTCGACCATAGTCAAAATGGCATTCATCAAATCAGGTGAAATATCAGGTGGCAAATGAAGTGCTGATAGCACAAGGTGAACCGCTTCATCCCAGCTGTTATCCGTTCCGTGCCCATAGTACAGATGTGCCCCATTAAACAGACTGTAACTCCAACGGATATAGTCTCTAATAGTTGCTAGTTCCTGACAGACCTGGGAAAGGTTTTGGTTTTCTAAATTCATAGGACGCTATCCATAACTTATAAAAGACTGCTAATATCAAAACATAATACTGAATTTGCTAACTTAAGACTAGGCTATTTTCAATGACATAGCTAACGAGTTTGTATTAAGAATGGGTAAAAAAATAATGTCCGAACAGTTGTCTGAAGATGAGAAAAATACCTTTCGCGACGCGGTAAAAAAAATACAACCTTTGCCTAATCAAAACGATAAAGTGGCGCTCAAAAAAAAGAAACCCAAACCCATTAAACGTTTTGAGCCTGACCCCGCTCCTCCTTCCTTTACCATTTCAGATTACCAAACCGAGCGAACCGTAGGCTCTGATGATCAGCTATTTTTCACTCGCTCTGGACTTTCACCCAAACAAATACAAAGTCTCAAAAAAGGCAGGATACCTATTGCCGCGACCTTAGATTTACATGGCTGTAGTGCCGAAACCGCACGCGATAAACTAATCGAGTTTATCGACCATAAGTACCATCATAACCAACGGTACTTATGTATCATTCACGGCAAAGGCCATGGGGGCGAACCTGTTTTGAAAAATAGATTAAATAATTGGTTGCGCCAAATAGATCAGGTATTAGCGTTTGCCTCTGCACTACCCCGGCATGGTGGCGCTGGAGCGCTGTATGTTTTGTTGAAGTCTTCTCGGAAGTAATTCCAGTGAATCTTATTTGTTCGTGCCCGCGCCCGCGTGCGTGCCCGTGCCCGAAAAAATAGAATTTGGGCACGGGCACGCACGCGCGGGCACGATAGGTAGGTGGGGAATAGTATTAAGAAACTGAATCCAACAACTTCAAAAAGGCTTCTTCATCCAATATTGGAACATTGAGTTTCTCAGCTTTTTCAAGCTTACTCCCAGGATCTACACCAGCAACCACATAAGAGGTCTTTGCCGAAACACTGTTAGTAACTTTTGCGCCTAATGCTTGCAAACGCTCCCGTGCTTCATCCCGAGTTAACGACTGCAAAGTACCGGTCAATACAAAAGTTTGATCAGTTAAAGGTTGGTTTTCCTCGGTCACAATATCCTGCCAATGAACGCCAAGATCACGTAGCTTTTGAATGATTTCTTGATTACATGGCTGACGAAAGAACGCGACAATTTGAGCAGCAACAATCGGACCGATATCTGGAACAGATTGCAGTGTTTCCTCATCCGCATTCATGATCGGTTCAAGGCTTTTAAAATGCATCGCTAAATTTAAGGCAGTTGCTTCACCAACGTTCGGAATTCCCAACGAATATAAAAAACGAGCCAAGGTAGTATCTTTACTGTGGGCTATGGCATTAATTAAATTTTCGGCAGATTTCTCACCCATTCGGGGCAATTCAGCAATTTTTGCTTCTGTTAAGCAATAAAGATCTGAGATATCGCTAATGAGATTGGTTTCTAACAAAAGATCGACCATTCGTTCGCCTAATCCCTCAATATCCATCGCTCTTCTGGAGGCAAAATGCAAAAATGAACTTTTTAATTGCGCATGACAATACAGACCCCCAGTACATTTAGCATAAGCCTCACCTTCGGGTTTGATGACTTCTGAGCCACACACAGGACAAGTTTTTGGCAAACTTACTGGATGAGTTCCTTTGGGTCTTTTTTCAATAACAGCACCTACCACTTCAGGAATAACATCACCAGCACGTCTGACAATAACCGTATCACCCACTCGAATGTCTTTGCGCCATGTTTCATCTAAGTTATGAAGCGTGGCATTGCTCACCGTAGCGCCACCCACAAACACAGGTTTTAATCTAGCAGTTGGTGTTAGAGTGCCAGTTCGACCTACTTGGAAATCGATATCTTGTACGAGGGTCAGCTCTTCGCTGGCAGGAAATTTATGGGCAACAGCCCAACGAGGTGCTCTGGATACAAAACCTAAATCTTGCTGGTAGTTACGATTATTTACTTTGTAGACTACGCCATCAATCTCATAGGGCAATTCACCACGAATCTTTTGCAATTTATTGTAATAAGCAAGACACCCTTCGACCCCTTTAACAACGTCGGCTAGAGGACTTACTCGTAAACCCCACTCTTTCATTTTCAATAAAAAATCGCTATGACGTTCTGGCATGTCAAAATCGTCGGATACGGCCCCGAGTGAAAAACAATATATTTTTAAGTTGCGAGAGGCGGTAATAGTAGGATCAAGTTGTCGTAAACTTCCAGAAGCTGCGTTACGAGGGTTCACAAAGATTTTTTCGCCTCGCTCTAATGAACGCTCATTTAAAGCAGCAAATTCGGCTTTTCCTAAATAGACTTCGCCTCGAATTTCAAGAAGCTTAGGAATATTTTTGCCACGCAGCTTCAACGGCACTGAAGGTATGGTTCGGATATTATGAGTAATTTCTTCACCTGTTCTACCATCGCCTCGCGTTGCAGCCCTGATGAGTAGACCTTCTTCATAGACGATGCTCACTGCAACACCATCTAATTTAGTTTCGCAGCAATATTCGAGGGGACCTTCGATTCCTAACCGCTGATGAATACGCTGATCAAACGCCTGCACTTCTTCTTCTGAAAAGGCGTTGTTTAAAGACAGCATGGGAACATAATGATTAACTGGTGCAAACGCCCCAATTACCGCGGCACCAACTCGTTGTGTTGGCGAATCCGGTGTTAATAGCTCTGGATGAGCTTCTTCTAAGGTCTGTAAATTTCGAAATAAGCGATCAAACTCTGCATCTGAAATACTGGGTTCTTCTAAGACATAATAGCGGTAGTTGTGTTCGTCAATCTCTCTACGTAATTCTTCAGCTTGCTTGACTAAATCGTCTATCGATTTTTTACTGGTCAAATAAGTCTCCAGTTAATTGCTTCTGCTCAAATTCTAGCGCTTTTTTACGCATTTTTTCTATCTTTTCATTGGTTAATACTTTGCGTTCCTCATCCAAAATTTCACCGTCCAAGTCTTCGACTAGCTGTCTTGCTGTCTCAATCATCGCTTCAAACGATGCCGCGACATCCTTATGATTTGCAAGGCGCATGAACATCATTAAGCCTTTACCAGAATAAGCACCCATTTTGTTAATCTCAAAAGTACCCGCTTCAGAAGCCGACACGACACTAAATAAAATTCGGCCTTTACCATTCGCATCTTCATAACGATGAAAAAAATCTTGGGCACCAAATCTCAAACCGGCCGTTAATAATGCTTGCAATAATTCATAACCAGCATATGGTTTCTCTGGTTTCGCCGCGAGCATGATCAACATTAATTCGTCCGGAGCAGGCGCTTTTTTTGCTGTTGGTTGAGCAACTTCACGCACCGGTCCTCTTGGTTGTAACAATGGATCATTTAACAAATCATCTTCTTCTTCAATCGCAACTTCTTCCTCAACTTCCTCAACTTCCTCCTCCTCTTCAACTTCTTGACTCATAACAGGTGAAGATCGAGGATGGTTGACGACATCAAATCGAGGCTCCTGCTTATCTAATTTGAGGTGCAGCTTTCGCTTTTGCTTATGGTGAATAAAAAATGTCAATAAGAAAATCACTGACAGAATTGTTAGCAAAAAAATGATCGAATGCAATTCCATCTTCGTTACCTTTTATTAATTTAAATCTAGTTATTCTCTGAAAGTAAACACTTCACCTAAAGTGAGAATGTTGCCAAAACGGATAAAATTTGCGCTTAATAGTTATTCCGTGGCCATACTGATTGCTTGATCTACATCTACTGAAACTAATCTTGAAACGCCTGGTTCATGCATTGTCACACCCACTAATTGATGCGCCATTTCAATCGCTATTTTATTGTGACTGATAAACAAAAACTGGACCTGTTCTGACATTTTTTTAACGAGGTTACAAAAACGCACGACATTGGCATCATCAAGAGGCGCATCTACCTCATCAAGCACGCAGAAAGGTGCAGGATTTAAACTAAATATTGAAAACACCAAAGCAATTGCAGTTAATGCTTTTTCACCACCTGACAATAAATGAATAGTGGTATTTTTCTTACCTGGAGGTTGCGCTCTCACGATGACACCGGTTTCTAATAAATCATCGCTAGTTAACTCTAGATAAGCATCGCCACCACCAAAAATTTGAGCAAAGTACGATTTAAATGATTCATTCAACTTCTCATAGGTTTCTTTAAATCGCTGCCGTGTCTCCCGATCGATTTTTTTGATGGCATTTTCTAAGGTGGTCAATGCTTCAATCAAATCATCATATTGGTTAGTTAGATAAGTTGCTTTTTCTTGCAACTGAGCGAATTCTTCAATGGCTGCAAGATTAATTGGACCCAAGCGTTGAATTCGATTTTCAACTTTGATGATATTTTCTTCCCAGACAGTTGCATTTTTGTCTTCAGGAAGTTGCGCTGTAATTTCTTCAAGCGTGAAGGAGCTTTCCGTAATCTGCTCAAGACAGTTTGCCTGTTTGATTTTCAACGACTGACAATTCAAACGTTTTTGTTCTAAAACATTTCTGAGTTCCGCTTGCTCTTTCTCAATTGTTTGCCGATTTTTTTCCAAGCTTAAAATAGTTTGGTCTTCTGTCTCCAAATCTAATTTGGCATTCTTTAATTGCTCTTCGATTTCAACCCGAGTTTCCAATTTAAGCTGTAAATCAGAAGAAAGATCAGGCAGAGGGTCATTCTCTTGATTCAAAGTTTCCAGCAAAGCGTTGCGGCGTTCTTGAATCGAGGAGATTTGACGTTCAGAGCGGGTAATATTTTGGTTTAAAAAGTGAATTTGATTTTTATTCGATTCTAAACGAACCTGAAGCTCATCAGATTTTTGTTTAGCAGCTGAAGCGCGATCTTTAACTTCATCGAGATTGATACGAAACTGATCTTTTGAGTTCAAAAGCTGTTCTCGAAGATGGCTATCAGCCAAAGTTTGTTCGGTCAGATTTTCTAAACTAAGCTTCGATGTTTCAAGCGCTTGCTCTACTTCCACGAGGTGGGCATCATTTTCATGCATCTCTTCTGCCAAAGACGAAAATTTAAGCTGCAGCTGTGCAACATAATTTTCTTTAGCACGTATTTGAGCCATAAATTCACTGTTCTTTGCACTCACTGTCTGGTGCTGCTGCTGGCAAGATTCACGTTCTTCGGTGTAGAAATTTAATAATTCTTGTGACTTGGTAACAACCCGCTCTACTTTTTCTAACTCTTCCTGCTTTGCAGCGATTTGCTGCTGCACTTCTTTGATATCGTGCTCACGTTGAATCACACCCGTTTTTTGATTAATTTGTTTGGAAATTTTTAACCACGTTTGACTTAACCAAATACCATCGCGAGTGACAATCGACTCATGAGCTTCCAAGGAAGGAAGAGCTTTTAAAGCAGTTTCTAGATTTTCTACACAATAGATAAAGTCTAAAAGTGGTTCGACCGGCCAGCTGGTCGCTAGCTTCATCTGTAACCGCTCAAGCTTAGGATTGGAGGTTTTAGAAGTCGTTTCCGATGACAGATTGATAAAACTGACATTAGCACTTTTTAACTGCGAAAGGGCATCATTAATTTGCTCAAAACTTTCAATGCCAATCGCATCTAGATGGTGAGATAGGACAACTTCGACTGCAAGCTCCCACCCTTCATTAACCATTATTCCTTCGGCCAATCGTGGTTTCCCTTCCAAGCCATATTGGCTCAGCCAAGCGATGATTTCATTGTCACTTTTACCTAATGCAATTCGCTGTAGCGCCTCAAGGGAAGCATATTTAGCCTGTAAGTCGCGTAATTCTTTAGTGACCACATCAACTTGATACTTTGCTTCTTGATGATTGCCTCGCTGATCGACTATTTTAGACTGCAGTTCTTCTAACATGGTTTGCAGTTCTTCTAATCGCTGCTGACAAACCAACTGCTGTTCTTTAAGATTTAGAATTTCCTGCGAAGTTTCGTCACTATTTTGCTGGGTTTTTTCATCACGAATCCGGGCTATGCGCTGTAATAACGATTGTTGTTTTTGTTCTAAGTGATGAATTCTTGTTTTCTCAACTTCTAATTGCTTAGACGTTTGAGCATTATTTCGATGGAACTCATCCCACTCTTCCTGCCATGTCTGCATGGACGTTTCAGCATGTTGAAGTTGTTCTTGATGTAGCTGGTAGAGCTCACTTGACTCTTGATGCTGCAGTTCGATTTGGCTTAAGCCACTGGTAAGCCCAATAAGTTGTTGTTGATCTTCAGAATGTTGCGCAGTCAGCTCCTGATACGAACTCTCTAACTGTTGATAATCGCTCTCTAATTGTTTCTTACGTTCTTTGACATGGTTGATTTGCTGTTCAACATTTTTGATATCAGCCCCAATTCCATAAAAGACACTCTGAACCTCATTGACCTTATCGTTCAATTCGATTCGATTCGATCTTTTATGTTCAATTTGAGCATCAATATGAGTAATTTGAGCCTGCTGTGCCTCAAGCAAAGTTTCACGTTCTTTAATAATGGTAATTAAAGAGGATGACTGGTGTTCAAGATCCTGCCAAAGAATGGCTTGGAGTTCTGCTTTCAGCTTTCTTTGTTCTTGTTTTAATGTTTTGAACCGCTCAGCCGCATTCGCTTGGCGCTGTAAATGGGCTAATTGTTTGCTCTGTTCTTCTCGTAAATCATTTAAACGTTCTAAGTTTTCACGGGTATGTTTGATGCGATTTTCGGTTTCGCGACGACGTTCTTTGTACTTAGATGTACCAGCGGCCTCTTCCACATGGGCCCGTAACTCTTCAGGCTTGGCTTCAACTAAGCGCGAAATCATCCCCTGTTCGATGATGGCATAGCTGTTGGCTCCGGTACCTAAAAAGATGTCAGTAATATCACGACGACGACAACGCGTGCCATTAATCGAATAATTTGACTGACCATCGCGATTTAGATCGCGACGAATAGAAATTTCGGGGTATTGCGCATATTCGCCACCAATCCGACCAGCACTATTGTCAAACACAACTTCAACTGCTGCTTGACCGACGGGTTTTCGACTGGTCGTACCATTGAAGATGACATCCGCCATCATCTCAGCACGAAGATACTTAGAAGAACTGCCTAAGACACAATGCATGGCATCAACAATATTTGATTTACCACAACCGTTAGGACCGACTATGGCAGTCAAGTTACTCTGAAAGACCAATTGAGTCGAATCAACAAACGATTTAAACCCAGAGAGTTTTATAGATTTTAAGCGCATTAGCAGTCCATTTTACTGATTTAGCATAGAGATTTTAAATAAAGTAAGTAGAGAATTGTATGGGGGTATGAGCCAGAGTTCAAGTACCAAAGTACAGTAAACACTGCGATGTTTACTTGTCAGAAATGAGTAGATGGCTATACTGTGTTTTGATGAAAACGCCCCGATGGCGCAGCTGGATAGCGCGATCCCCTCCTAAGGGATAGGTCGCAGGTTCAAATCCTGCTCGGGGCGCCAGTTTGATCAAGGATTTTCTTTAATCATCTGATTTATTCAGATTGATTTATAGAT
>JAGVJZ010000067.1 GCA_020050845.1 Gammaproteobacteria bacterium | reverse complement strand
ATTCAACTGGAGGCATTGTCGATCCGTGAAAAAATGTCGCAGATTTTATTTAAAATGAAACCTGAAAAATTTTTACAATTTACCGAATTGTTTGCGTTGAATGAAGGACGTATTGGCGTTGTAGTGACCTTTATCGCCGTATTAGAGTTGATAAAGCAATCTTTGATCGAATTGGTTCAAACTCATCCTTATGCGCCAATTCATGTTAGAGCTGCAAGTATATCTGGAGGCTAGAGTTGAACACCTTAGAAGCACCTATTAAACGAATCATTGCTGCAGCTATTATGGCAGCTGACCAGCCTCTTAATATCGAACAAATTAAGAAAGTCCTTTTACCTGAATACGAACTGAGTACCGAAGAGCTCAAAAATTATTTATCAGATTTGATATCTTGCTACGAAGGACATGGCTTTGAGTTAAAAGAAGTTGCAAGCGGTTATCGTTTTCAAGTTTGCCAAGACCTTACACCCTGGGTGCAAAAGTTATGGCAGGAAAAACCTGTGAAATATTCCAGGGCTTTGCTTGAAACACTAGCTCTCATCGTTTATCGACAACCCATTACGCGAGCTGAGATTGAAGAAATTAGAGGTGTTGCCGTGAGCACGACAATCATTAAGACTTTGATGGAACGTGAATGGGTTCGGGTCATTGGATATAAAGAGGTACCCGGTAAACCTGCGCTTTATGCCACCACTAAGGTTTTCCTTAATGACTTTAATTTAAAATCATTATCGGAATTACCTCCATTGTCGCAACTCACAGACTTAGACCAACTTGCTGATCAATTCGAAAATCAGGAGACGTCTTTTGAAAAGCCTGAGAATAGCAACTTCGAAGAAGAGTTGCCTGCCACTATTAATGAACATGAGGTCAGTGATCTAGAGACCGAAGAAGAGGTTACTGAATTGGAAGAAGAATTAGTATGACCGAGAAGTTACAAAAGGTATTAGCCCAAGCAGGGCTTGGTTCGCGTCGAGCTTTGGAGCAGTGGATTGTTGATGGTCGAGTAACGGTCAATGGTACCAAAGCAAAGTTAGGAGATCGCGTCGCTCGCGGTGATTACATTTGTGTTGATGGTAGGCCAATTAATCGAACTCAGTCACAAAATGCGGTAACACGCGTTCTGGCCTATAACAAACCACTAGGTGAAGTCTCTTCCCGTAAAGATGAAAAAGGACGCCCGACGGTATTTGAGAGTCTTCCAAAGTTAACAGATGGTCGTTGGATTTCAATCGGTCGATTAGACGTTAACACTTCTGGGTTGTTATTGTTCACCAATGACGGCGATCTAGCGAATAAACTCATGCATCCTTCCACTCAAGTTGAAAGGGAGTACGCAGTTCGGGTCTATGGGGAGGTAGAACGAGAGATGCTTCTTACTATGCATAAAGGTGTACAACTAGAAGACGGTCTCGCCCGTTTCGACGCTATTAATTATTCTGGCGGAGAAGGGACGAATCATTGGTACCATGTCGTAGTAAGAGAAGGACGCAATCGGTTGGTGCGCCGTCTTTGGGAGTCTCAAAATGTCAGGGTCAGTCGCCTGATTCGAATTCGTTATGGAACTATAAGCTTACCACGGTCACTACGTACTGGGCGTTGGTTAGAGCTAGAGAAATCTTCAATTGATGCTTTGAAGAATCTAATTAAATCGTAGTCTGGGTTTCACTCAGGCTACATTAGGTCTTTCAGTTCGTATAGCATAGCCAAGGCTTCTTTCGGACTCACTTCATCCGGTTTAATTTCTTGAAGCCGCTTAACAACCTCGGGAACAGTCTCGATAAAGAGAGGAAGTTGTTGCTTAGGTGTAGAAGTAGATTGATCTTGAGACTTTATCTCAAGCTCTTGCAATTTCTCTCTTGCGATGGCCAGTGCTCGTTTAGGCATGCCTGCAAGTTGTGCTACCGCTAAGCCATAACTTTTACTGGCGGGGCCTGGCTCAACGCGATGCATAAAAATGATTTTATCATCATGCTCAACGGCGCTGATGTGCACATTGTGGATGCCTATAAAAGTCTCTGGTAAAGATGTTAATTCAAAATAATGAGTAGCAAATAGTGTGAAAGCATTAACATTTTGAACCAAATAAGCAGCGCAGGCCCAAGCTAAAGATAATCCATCGAAAGTACTAGTTCCTCTGCCGATCTCATCCAATAAAATCAAACTAGAACTGGTCGCATTATGCAAAATATTGGCGGCTTCAGTCATTTCAACCATGAAGGTTGATTTGCCACTCGCCAAATCGTCTGCGGCTCCAATGCGAGTAAAAATCCGATCGATGGGGCCTAACACTGCATTTTCTGCTGGAATATAGCTCCCAATAAAAGCGAGTAACACGATCAATGCTGTTTGTCGCATATAGGTCGACTTACCGCCCATATTGGGGCCAGTAATGATCAACATCTTGGCGTCGTCATTAAGACACAAATCATTTGGGATAAATGGCGCGGAGCTGACATTCTCAACGACTAAATGTCTCCCTTTGATAATTTCAATGCCTGGTTGATCGCTGATCGTAGGGCAAGTTAAATTGAGCTGTACAGAACGTTCCGCTAAATTACAAAGCACATCAATTTGTGCGACTGAAGCTGACATTTCTTGTAAGGGTTTGAGATCTTGAAGGATAATATCTAACAGTTGGTCATATAAAATTTTTTCACGCGCTAATGCCTTGCTACGACTATTTAACACTTTCTCTTCAAATACTTTTAATTCGGCGGTGATGTATCGTTCGGCGTTTTTGATCGTTTGTCTGCGAATATAATCTGATGGAGCTTGTCCTGACTGGCCACGACTGATTTCAATATAAAAACCATGAATGCGGTTATAGCCAACTTTTAAGGTTGCAATACCAGTACGTTGCTTTTCACGTTGTTCTAAGTCTATTAAAAATTGGCTGCAATCTTCGCTTAGACTGCGAAGTTCATCTAATTCACCATCGTACCGTGGTGCAATGACCCCGCCATCACGAAGTACGACTGGTGGACATTCAACGACTGCTTTGTTAAGTAGTTCAGAAAGTGATTCAAATTCATGCAACTGTATTGCTAATTCGCAAATTAAAGTCGAAGACGCGCGCTGCAAATCTTTTTTAATCGCCGGTAACAATTGCAAACTATCCCGAAGTAGCGCGAGGTCACGAGGTCTTGCAGTCTTAAGCGCAATGCGAGAGAGGATTCGTTCGATATCACCAAACTTAGTAAGATGCTGTTGTACATCTTCATATAATTGATTTTGCAGTAATGAATGAATGGCAAGTTGTCTAGTGCGAAGTGATTTCTGGTCGCGGATCGGCCGTTTTAACCATCGAGCCAGTAAACGACTGCCCATCGCATTTTGCGTGTAGTCCATGATCGACAGTAAGGTATTTTCTGTAGAACCATTGAGCCTATGGGTAATTTCCAAATTGCGAGCAGAAGCTGCATCAATAATGATGGCTTCCTCTGGGTGTTCCAATTTAAGCGCTTGGATGTGGGGTAAAGTTTGTTTCTGAGTATATTTGACATATTGTAATAAACAGCCTGCCGCTTGAACTGCAAGGTGAGTGGCTGAGGTTAAACCAAAACCGGAGAGATCACGGGTGTTAAATTGATCACATAACAACTTGCTACTCGTTACAAAATCAAATTCCCAATCTGGCCGTAATCGAACGCCTTTCGTGGGTAGCAAATGTGGCGCAATATTATTGTCAGACACTAAAATTTCTGAGGGTTTGAGTCGTTCTAATTCGCTTAAAACGGCTTCTTCCTGTAAGAAATCCTGGACGATAAAGCTACCACTGTTAATGTCTAAATAGGCCAACCCGAACTTTTGATCCTGGCCAAAAAGAGCTAACAATAGATTATCTTTTTTTTCTTCTAATAAAGCTTCATCACTCACTGTGCCAGGAGTAATGATTCGCATTACTTTTCTCTCAACGGGACCTTTCGAGGTGGCAGGATCGCCAACTTGTTCACAGATGACTATCGATTCACCTTGCTTGATGAGTCGACTCAGATAATTTTCAACGGCATGGTAGGGCACTCCCGCCATAGGAATACCTTCACCTGCGGATTGGCCTCGTGCTGTTAGCGTGATATCGAGTAGCCGGGATGCTTTGATGGCGTCATCAAAAAATAATTCATAGAAATCACCCATCCGATAAAACAACAGCGTTTCAGGGTGTTGCGCCTTGATTCGCAAGTATTGTTGCATCATGGGAGTGTGAGAACTAAGTTGCTTTTCTTGTGATTCCTTCATTTGTTGAATTGTAACGAAGTGGCTTTTTCGAAACTACTTCTTTTTATCCTAATGAAATGATTAAATTTCCTATAACATTAATTTTTTTTGGGGAATGTCATATGTCCAAACAACTTTCCGTTCTTATTGAAGAACTTGCAAGATTTTGCCTAGAAAAATCTTTAAAAGTTGTGACAGCGGAGTCTTGTACCGGAGGTGGTGTCGCTTACGAAATTACTTCTCTATCCGGAAGCTCGAATTGGTTCGAGAGAGGTTTTGTAACTTATAGCAATCTTTCCAAAATTGAGATGTTAGGCGTTGCGAAAAGTGCCATCGAAATGCATGGCGCAGTGAGCCGAGAAGTTGCTATTCAAATGGCGGAAGGCGCATTAAAACACAGTCATGGCAATGTCAGTTTAGCGATTACCGGCATTGCAGGGCCAGAAGGTGGCACTTCTCAAAAACCAGTTGGAACATGCTGGTTTGCCTGGGCCAGTCGTTATTTTCCTACCGTGTGCCAGCAGCAGTTGCTAGGGGATGACCGCGAAGCGATTAGAATTGCGGCCATTCAATTTTCATTAGAACAGCTTTACCGACTGATAGCAGAGAATATTTAAATTCCACCTCTAGGACGAGCTACTGGCCTGGGTTCTCGAACAAAAGTATAAGCTTGATCTTTGTCCTGCGGAGTGTCTTTTTTAGGTGAGTTGATATTTATTGGAGTGCCTCCAGCCGTTGGCGCTAATAGCGGACTATTTGTGGTTCCTTGAGTAGCGTTGATAGCTCTTTCAAGTAATGCATCTTGTTGAGCCCGTTCCGACTCTCCGGTTTGTGCCAATACTTGTTGAGTAGGCTCAAAAAAACCTGGTGTATAGGGCTTTTTATCTGAGTCATTTAAGTGTGGCTCGTCAAATTCAAATAGTACTTCATCTTCAAGATGCGCCATATTCCTCACCTCATCGTAAGAGCTTTTAAATACCAGGGGATAAGTTTTATTTAAGAACTACAGTATGTCAAATGCTCTGTTTTGTGAAATAATAATCCCTTTATTAAATATGCGAGAGGATTAGTGATGCAGGATAGTAACAGACAAAAGGCGTTAGAGGCGGCGCTTAGCCAAATAGAAAGAGCGCATGGTAAAGGCACGATTATGCGTTTAGGTGATAAACCAGTAGAAGGTGAAGATGCCATTTCTACAGGTTCATTAGGGCTAGACATCGCTTTAGGAGTTGGCGGATTGCCAAGAGGGCGAATCGTGGAGATTTATGGCCCAGAATCGTCCGGTAAAACCACATTGACTTTACAAGTCATTGCAGAATGTCAAAAAGCAGGTGGCTCTGCGGCTTTTATTGACGCCGAACATGCATTAGATCCTTCGTATGCAGAAAAATTAGGTGTAAATGTGGACGAATTGTTGGTATCTCAACCAGATACTGGCGAGCAAGCATTAGAAATCACCGATATGTTAGTTCGTTCTGGTGCCCTCGATGTTATTGTCATCGACTCTGTAGCAGCCTTGACTCCAAAAGCTGAAATAGAAGGCGAAATGGGTGATCAGCACATGGGCTTGCAAGCACGATTAATGTCTCAAGCGCTAAGAAAACTAACAGCGAACATTAAACGATCCAACACGCTGGTTATTTTTATTAACAGATTCGAATGAAAATCGGTGTCATGTTTGGTAGCCCTGAAACAACCACTGGTGGTAATGCGCTAAAATTTTATGCTTCAGTCCGGTTAGATATTCGCCGCATTGGTGCGATTAAAAAAGGCGAAGAAATTTTAGGCAGTGAAACTCGAGTCAAAGTTGTTAAAAACAAGGTGGCTCCGCCATTCAAACAAACAGAGTTCGATATTCTTTATGGCGAAGGTATTTCTCGTGAAGGAGAAATTATTGAGTTAGGCGTATTACATGGTTTTGTTGAGAAAGCTGGCGCTTGGTATAGCTTCCAAGGAAATCGAATTGGCCAGGGCAAAGATAATGTCCGCAACTTCTTAAAAGAAAATGCAGCAATGGCGGCAGAAATTGAAGGATTGATACGTGCTAAATTAGTCACTCAACCATCGGCGGCAGTGCGTCGTGATTTAGAGGAAGAAGTTGAAGCTTGACGGATCTTGAGCGAATAAAAGACAGAGCATTAAGTTTATTAGCACGCAGAGAATTTGGTAACTACGAGCTCAAGCAAAGATTACTTGAAAAAACGACAGATTTAGCACTAGTTGAACAAGTGTTAAGCATGTTAGTAGCAGGCAATTTACAAAGTGATGAGCGTTTTGTTACATCTTATATAAGACGTAGAGCGGCTAAAGGCTTTGGGCCGCTCCACATTGAGTATGAGCTGAAGAAACTTAAAATCTCTTCCCAGGTAATCAATCTTTATCTTGCTTCAGATGAGTTAGATTGGAAACAAACCATCAAACAACTTTTTGAAAAAAAGTATGGTGAGGTCTCGTTAGCAAAAGATCGGATCCAAAGAGCCAAGCAAATTCGGTTTTTGCAAAGTCGTGGTTTCAACATAGAGCAAATTAATCAGCAGTTAATTGAGAATTTCAATGAATAGCAATCAATTAAGAACAAAATTTTTAGAGTATTTTCAAGAGCTAAATCACCAGCTCGTGTCAAGTAGTTCTCTCGTGCCTGCAGATGACCCAACTTTGTTATTTACCAATGCCGGCATGGTGCAGTTTAAAGATTATTTTTTGGGCAAAGTTAAAGCTCCGTATCTTGCTGCTGTTAGTAGTCAGCGCTGTGTTAGAGCCGGTGGCAAACACAATGATTTAGAGAACGTGGGTTATACCGCAAGGCATCATACCTTTTTTGAAATGCTGGGTAATTTTAGTTTTGGCGCTTATTTCAAGAAGGAAGCAATTCGTTATGCTTGGAATTTTCTCACTACAGAATTAAAACTACCGCCTGAGAAGTTATGGATAACGGTATTTAAAGATGACGACGAAGCGGCTGCCATTTGGTTAAACGATATAAAAATTGACCCTAACCGTTTTTCTCGTTGTGGCGAGAAAGACAACTTTTGGTCGATGGGTGATACCGGCCCGTGCGGTCCTTGTACCGAAATTTTTTATGACCATGGTTCTGAGATTCCAGGTGGTCCACCCGGAACACCGGAAGAAGACGGGGATCGTTATGTCGAAATCTGGAATCTGGTCTTCATGCAATTTAACCGATCAGCCGATGGAACCTTGACGCCATTACCCATTCCAGCGGTAGATACGGGTATGGGTATGGAACGTGTAGCGGCAGTTCTACAGGGTGTACATAATAATTACGATATCGATATTTTTAGGCATCTTATCGAAAAAATTGCAAAGATCGCCAATGTTCGTGATTACGAACAAACCTCCCTACGAGTTATTGCTGATCATATCCGCTCTTGTAGTTTTTTAATTTTAGATGGCGTTACCCCTTCAAATGAAGGTCGTGGCTATGTGCTACGCCGTATTATTAGAAGAGCAATACGCCATGGCAATAAGTTAGGGTTAAGAGACCCATTTTTCTACAAATTAGTACCAACTTTAGTAGAGGAAATGGGTGAGGCATATCCTGAGCTAACCAAAAATCAGCAACATCTTCAGCAAGTTTTATTACGAGAAGAAGAACAATTTGCCAACACGCTCGATCAAGGATTGAAGTTACTCGAAAGCGAATTAGTCAAACTCCCTAATAACATTATTCCCGGTGAGGTTATTTTTAAACTTTACGATACTTATGGTTTCCCTCCAGATTTAACAGGCGATATAGCAAGAGAGAAAGGACTGATTGTCGACTACCCTGGATTTGAAAAGCAGATGGAACTGCAAAGGCATAAATCACAAGAAGCGAGTCGTTTTTCGGTCGCCCTTAATGAGGATCTACAAGTTGAAGGTGAAACGGATTTTACCGGACATGAACGGCTTAGCGATCAAGGTATGGTCACTGCTTTATTCCAAAATAATCAACCCCTCACCCAAATTGACCAAAAAGGTAACGAAGCTATCGTTATTTTAAATAGAACACCGTTCTATGCCGAAGCCGGAGGTCAAATTGGGGATACTGGTAAGCTCTATTTTGAAAATGGCGTATTCAATGTGACTAATACCAAGAAGAAGGGCTTGGTGTATTTGCATTGTGGTCAAGTTGAATCAGGTACGTTAAAAGTCGGCGATAAAGTTGATGCCGAAGTTGCGAGTTCCCGAAAAGATATCATGTTGAATCACACTGCCACCCACTTATTACATGCAGCATTACGTCGGGTCTTAGGTGAGCACGTCATTCAAAAAGGGTCATTAGTTGCCGCCGAAAGGTTACGATTCGATTTTGCTCATTATGAACCACTATCTTCAAGCCAGTTACGAACAATAGAGTCATTAGTGAACCAACAAATTGCAGCCAATCTCTCTGCAACAACTGAATTTATGACGCCTGAGGCCGCAGTCAAAAAAGGGGCCACGGCGTTATTTGGCGAGAAGTATGGTGACGAGGTTCGAGTATTAAGCATTGGTGAATTCTCAATGGAGTTATGTGGTGGTACCCACGTTAAACATACCGGTGAGATCGGACTTTTTAAAATTACTTCTGAGACCGGTATTGCAGCGGGTATTCGGCGGATCGAGGGGGTAACAGGCTCTAAAGCTTTTGAGTGGACCAACCGGGCAGATGAAGAATTAACTCAAATTGCACAAGTTTTAAAGACTTCTCGTGAAAATATAGTTGAGAAATTGGAACAAACGTTGCAACATACTAGAATGCTCGAAAAAGAGCTCGAAAAGCTTAAACAGCAGATCATGAGTAATAAAAGCAAAGATTTGTTGGCGGATGCTGTCAAAATTGAAGGTATTAGAGTCTTAGCAATCAAATTAGAAGCGGCTGAACCTAAGATATTAAGAGATACGGTCGATCAGCTGAAAGACAAACTCGGAGAGGGGGTCATACTACTTGCCTCAGTTAATGACGATAAGATTTTTCTCAACGCTGGCGTGACTAAAAATTGTATTGCTAAAATAAATGCAGGAGAGCTGGTAAATTTTGTCGCGCAGCAAGTAGGAGGAAAGGGCGGAGGGCGTCCTGATATGGCTCAAGGAGGCGGAGTTGAAGTGGCGAATTTAGACAAAGCACTTGCTTCAGTCATTCCCTGGGTAAAAGAGAAACTAGAGTAGGTATCATGGCATTAATTGTACAAAAATATGGTGGCACTTCTGTTGGCAGCTTGGAACGTATCCAACATGTTGCAGATAAGGTCATTCAGGCGAAGCAACAAGGCCATGATATTATCGTCGTTCTATCCGCTATGACTGGCGAAACTGATCGACTAATTCAATTAGCAAGAGCCATTCATGACCAGCCAAATCCTCGCGAGTACGACGTTTTAGTTTCAACCGGCGAGCAGGTCACCATCGCTTTACTTAGCATTGCCTTACATGCTCGCGGTTATCACGCGCGATCTTATACCGGCTGGCAAGCAGGTATTGAGACTTGCAGCACGCATAAACGAGCGAGAATAACCAAAATAAATGGCCAAGCGATCCAAGATGATATTGCCAACGGCCATATCCCCGTCGTAGCAGGTTTTCAAGGTATCGACTCCAGCGGTAATATCACGACTTTAGGTCGAGGTGGTTCTGATACAACTGCAGTCGCTTTAGCAGCGGCTTTTAAAGCAAAAGAATGTCAAATTTTCACAGACGTGGATGGAGTCTATACGACCGATCCCAGAATCGTCCCTGAGGCACGACGCTTACCTATCGTCACATTTGAAGAGATGTTAGAACTCGCGAGCCTGGGTGCCAAAGTCTTACAGATTAGGGCTGTGGAATTTGCGGGTAAGTATAACGTTCCTGTTCGAGTCCTATCGACATTCAACGAAGGCCCAGGCACATTAATCACATTTGAGGATTCTAGTATGGAGCAAGCACTTGTTTCCGGTATCGCATTTGATCGCAATCAAGCAAAATTAACTGTATGTGGTATCCCAGACGCTCCTGGGGTGGCCAAATATATACTAGGCGCAGTCAGCGAAAAGAATATCGACGTCGATATGATCGTCCAAAATGTCCCAGGAGTGGATCAAACCATTGATTTTAGCTTCACGGTGCACAGAGATGATTACCCGATAGCACTAGAAGTATTAAAAGAAGTCTCAACTCAGCTAAATGCTAAGGGCGTAGTGGGTGATGACAAAATTGCAAAACTCTCGATAGTTGGGGTAGGCATGCGTTCCCATGCCGGTGTGGCGACCACCATGTTTAAAGCACTAGGCGAAGAGGGGATTAATATCCAATTAATTTCCACCTCTGAAATTAAAATATCCGTGGTAGTTAACGAGAAGCATTTAGAATCAGGCACCCGCTGTCTACACTCTGCTTTTGGCTTGCATTTAGAACACCCATAAAAAATTTTTGCAAACCCCAAAAAAGTAAAAAATTTAGTCTACAATAAGAACATCCAAAAATTTCTATAGGAAAATGCTAACCGAAAAAACTAAACACTTTTTTGCGCCAGATTAAACTTTTATTGAAAAACGTTAAGAAATCCTTAAGAATTTTTGTCTATACTACTGGATGTAGTGTATGTGAAAACTCTAATTAGAACTTTTTGTGTCTTCTAGTTAGAAGAAATATGGAATTGATAGGAGAATTGTATGCTTATTTTGACACGACGCATTGGCGAATCAATAATCATCGGAGATGATATCACTATTACAGTTTTAGGAGTTAAGGGCAATCAGGTCAGACTTGGCGTAAATGCTCCTAAAGACGTTTCTGTCCACCGAGAAGAAATCTACCGAAGAATTCAACAAGAGCAAAATGGCAATAACAGCGAACCACTAGTTATTGACACTGGTTCTTCAGAAAAAACGGAAGACAAGGACAAAGGCACAAAGTAACCTCATTAGGCCGAAGCTTGTAGATTAATTACTACGGTTACGTCCAACTTGTTAGAAGCACCTGCTTACGTCGGGTGACATCCAAATCTTTTGATTCAGCAATTTAAATTCGTTACAGTATTTATTAGTCCCCCTGTCGGTGATATTATCTCATGCCATTGGAGAGATGGCCGAGCGGCTGAAGGCGCTCCCCTGCTAAGGGAGTATGGGACTAAAATTCCATCGAGGGTTCGAATCCCTCTCTCTCCGCCAGAATAAAGCGCCCGTAGCTCAGTTGGATAGAGTACCTGGCTACGAACCAGGTGGTCGGGAGTTCGAATCTCTCCGGGCGCGCCAATTCCGCTCTGCAATCAATAAGTTACAAAAATTGAATAGCATAGAGTGAGCCGACTACCTGGTTTAAAGCCAGGTGCTTGAATTTGCATATCAGCTCAAAAAAAGGGTGAACACTTTCCAGAGAATACTGGTAAATATCTGCGACATCCAGCTCAGGGGATCAAGTAATTCACTGATAGGTCTTGGGCTGCAGGTAGGCAACAAAGGCCTGGCGAATGATTACTTCATGCCTCAAAGAGTAGTTTAATGGCAAATAAATCACGAAGATGCTGGCGATCGAGAACGGCACAAATTTTCCCAGTATAAAGATCAGCAACAGAAACAGATTTTACTTTTTGTCTTTGTAAAAAACATTCTGAGCTGCTTCAGTTAATTCCTTAGTTTGGCTCAAAAACAGTGCCACGTAAGATGGTGTCAGGTTCAATTTTAATACTGGCTTGATGGTCACTAACTAGCAACTTAAAGATATATTGGCCAAAACGTTTTATTTCAACCTGGAGACCTTTGTCTATCATTTTGTTTGCGAGAGCTTGCATCGCAAACGTCAGGTTATTAAAAAAATATCTCGCGGTTCAACAGGTAAGGTAACAAGGTTAAGTCGATATCCCATCGATAATGGCGCATGTTCGGATGAAACAAATTAATTGTAGTACCTTATTGTTCTAAATAAATGCAATCAGGAAAATGCCTGGGTGACACTAAGAGCCTTTCAACCAAATCCATCTTCATTCAGCCACGATGGCATACTGATGGCTATTACTATTCACCCAAAGCAGGCGTTACGATAACCTTAAAAGGCCCTGCAACGTTATTTACCCAACCTTCCCAAGCGAACAGAATTATTTTCGATAAGTTACAGTTGCAAAATAACCAACAGGACATTGGTATTCTTTAAGAAAGGAGCTCCCATTAGCTCCGCTAAAGCAGGTGAGGAACAATATTTATTGTTGGCGCTGAGTCATCATTCAGGGCCGAATATTGACGTGGATAGGTTGTTGTTTTTTAGTATTCTTCCTGGGTACTGCGCAGATTGCTGAATGGCTGGGTAAAAGGTTTTATTACATTTCCTCTCCCCCCGCAAACGTAGGGGAAAAGATTAAGATTTAAGATGAGGGGGGAAGTTAAGAAAAACCCTCAAATGTTAAAAAAAAACTATACATTAATTTTGATGCGTTCTATTTGTAACAATACTAGTTATATAGTCGAACGTCTTCATGACAAATCCTTTTATATCAAACGTTGTTCCATACTCTGCATGCAGCTAGTAATCTTTCCCAGCTAACTTGATCTCTTTTTCAAATATCTCAATAGCTTCTAAATTGAAAATTGTCGGATTGCCGTAAATGTGTTGTGAAAAAAGAGGATGCTTCATAAACAGTAAAAATATTTTTTCAACAAGTTCCGGATTATTTGCTACCTCTCTTCGACTAAGTAAATTTTCAAAGTACGGTCTAGCAGCCATGCAGCTCTTTGGATTTTCCATGACGATTCTGATATTACTGTCTGTTAATTGATCGAATCTATCGAGAACTTCCAGCATTAACCATATACTTGAACATATATTTATATTCTTTATAAGAAGGGCAACATTTTTGGTAACATCGCTTTTCTTTATCAAAGATAGGACTTGGGCTACATAGAACATACCGTTTTTGTTTTCCCTAAAATAGTCTTTTAAGGCAGGTTCAAAAAGGTGCAGTTCTTGGCATTTCTTTAGCATCGTAGCTATAGACTTAAAGTCTTCAGTTTCTTCAACTTTATCAAGAACAGCTTCATTCAACATTTTTTCTTGATGGAGGATAGTAATAATTAATCCTAAATGTTTTACATGGCGCGAATTATGACGAATGAAACGCATCATACGAGTTGAAAAATCATAGGAGTTAATAATGTTGTAAATAGATTCGTCAAGACCGAATACATTAGGCTCTTGCGTTTTTGTTGGTGTTACAGAATTAGGTTTTACAGACTTAGATTTCTGAATAAGAGCAATAACATCATTGGGTGATACTAACTGTCCCATGAGTATTTTGTATAAAACCTCATTCGACGTCGTTATATTTTCAAGTTGAAAGCCCCAAGTATCTTCGTTAATTTGCACAAGAGAGAATAGCGCTTGAACAGGTCCGGAGATAAATCCAATAAGCTCTCCCCTGGAATCGACCACATTAAATTTTTCAATCAAGCTTAACAGTATAATTCTAGATTTCTCAATCACTAGATTGTGAGTAACTGAATTTTGATCTGGTTGGCGTATGATAATGCCACTTTGATCAAGCCCACCAATCATTCCAAAAGAGATAGTATTTGGGACTAAATAGGTTGGATTTTGACTATATGCCGCAACTATTTTTTCAGCATTTTCTTTTGATGTAATGCCTCGGAGGGCAGCCATAACTGCGTCATTACTCATATTACCTTTACCAATATATTTGGGCAATCCTAGCCTTTTTTTACCATTTATTAGAGTCCCTCTATCTACAAAATCAGCTTTAATTTGACGTTCTCTTCCATTTCCTGGATAGATAAACCTATCCTCCTGCGATGCCAATAGATAAGCGTTTTTAATTTTGTCAGCTAATGCTAATAAAATCTCTCTAGTAATGACATAATTACGGACTTCTGTTGACTCTAGACCAAAAAATTTGTACACCATTAACTCCACTATTATTTGTTTAATTACTAATTAAAATTTTTGATTAAAGGATAATAACTTGAGAAGCTTAAAGAATTATTAATGGTCATGAAAAATTGCGTTACCAAAAAAGTGGCTTGGAGTCTGACCTCTGAAGGTTCTTTTTAATTCCTTCTCCCCCCATCGGAAAATATATTTGTTAGCGCGATAGAGAATCCGCTGATTATTTGCGGTATTGATGGCAGCGATACCAAGTCTTCCCTCGGTAGAAGATTCTAGTTGAATACAGTGAAGCAAAAGAGCCTATGTTTAACGCCGCAATGCGCTTAACACAACAATGTTTCACAATTTATTCAACCTCCGCTACAGATGAGAAAAAGCAGGAAGCTCGATCAGATGCTTTATGGGCATGGATTATGATTACTCAGTCTGCAGCAAATGCGGATGATAATTCATTATATCAGCACTCTTTGGCGCAAATGACGGCTATAACTCGCCAATAGTTCCTTGCTGAAGCGTTATCGAAAGGCTTGCTTAGAACTACAGCTTCTAATGATTACCCAGCATGGGGTATCGCTATTGTTCGTTTGGCCACGCAGACAATGATGGATGAAATTAAATTTAAAGAGCTTGAAATACCATTGATAGAAGCAATAAAGGGAGCGAAACTTGCGGGTAAAACACAAGAAACTCTTCTAGCTCAAGTCAATGCCCAGTTGATAGTAGAGCGCCAAAAAATGCTACCTGAGTGCGCTTCAATTAAGCTCACGTTAAAATAATTAGGCTCCTCGTTAATGATCTAATTTCAAAAAAATGGAGATAATTGCAATGCCCAGACAACTCGCTGGACAACTTCGGTATGTATGCCATCATAAATGAAGAAGTAAGTGGAAGCGTAAATACAAAGGCTGATGATTATCTTAATTTCAATTTAGGCATTTCAGCTAGCAATTCAGCAATGGCCTTTTGAGCCTCAATCTCTCCTTAGCGAGCTGCTCGCCATCTAACTAACTTCCAAGGTAGCTATCACCACCTTTTTTAGTCTTAATTTTTTCGAAGGTCCATTCATATATTACCTTTGGAATGTCATCTTCTATCTTTTCTTTTTTGCTCCCAAAACTTCCTGCAAAACAAACATATTTTTGTCCTGTCATTAATTTATGCCATAGTTTGACTCGTTCCTCATAATCAACTACTGGCCAAACTGCCCGTATTTGGTATTCGTGAATGATCCTGGAGGTCACGTAAAGTCTTAGTCTTAGCTCAGCGAGCGTATCCTTCTACCCATAATCTTCAAATGAGCTGAGAAGAAGCAGAATTTTTATTTTCATTATTATTTTCCTGGATGACATGTATCAAAATAAGCGACAGCATCTTTTTGCCAGCTGCTTTTATCAAAATCAACTGCAAGAAAAAAACACGTTTCATCTAAGAGCATTGGATGCCCATCACAAAATTGTTACCTTTATCATCTATTCCCGAAAGGTGCCATCGAATTAAGAGATAAAAGAAAAATCTAAGAGTAGGACAGGTGGGGCTATTATTAATGCACATATCTTCGAAATAATAGCTAGAAAAAACTAATCAGATCTTGATTGATATCAAAGCAGTAACACCTGGGCGTGGTAATTGTGTTTAAGTTATGAAATTGCACGGCACTTAGCAGCAAAAGATCGCTTTAGGGATTCTGATAGCAATAACAGCAGCTAGGTTTTCTTTTTCCGAAAGTTCAGTATTGTCACGGTGACACAGTTCTGTGAACACTCCCAGCCTAAATACTAAACTGCATGAATTGTCTCAATGGATAACCGAAACCCTAATCCATGTAAAATAGTGTCTAGTGTATCTAAGGTAGGATTGCCCCTACCCGATAATGTTTTATAAAGATTTTGTCTATTAAGTTGTGTCTTTTTAGCAAGCTTTGTCATTCCACCTTGGGCTTCAGCAACATTTCTCAATGCTAAAAGGAAAGCTTCTGGGTCTTTGTCTTCCTCATGCTCTTCCAGGGCAACTTTTAAATAAGCTTCAGCTTTTTGGCTATTTTTTAAAGCCTCAATTAAATTATTGTGGTAACTAGCTGTATTGCTTAAAATTGATTCACTCATCTTTTTTCCCTCTTAGTAAATTCATACCAATAGTCTTTTGCCTTTTGAATGTCCCTTGCTTGGGATCCCTTGCTGCGGGCGCAAAGAAGAATAACGATTTTAAAGTCTACTTCTCCAAAGTAGATCCTATATCCCAATCCAAACTGCAGTCTCAATTCTGATATTCCATCACTTATGGGTTTAACATCCCCGTAATGACCCATGCCTAATCGATCTAAACGTCGTCTAATCCGGGCCTCAACAACTTTATCTTTGATTCCATCAAGCCATTCGCTAAATGGTTGTTTACCATTGGGCGGAATGTAAATACGTAATTCTTTTTTCTTGGTATTATTGTAGCTTATATGCGACATTGAGCAATACCTTTCGAAAAATATCTCGTTGGGGTTTGCGGAAGTGAGTTATGCTTCGTTGTATCCAATGTCCTAATTGTAATGGCCAACAGTTCAAAAATGATTAATAATCAATAGGTTAAAAATAAGCTAATGAGCTACGAGCCAGGTGGTCGGGAGTTCGAATAAAATCCAGGAAAGCATTTTTTGACGTGCGAAACACGCCCCGAAGGGAGAGGAGAGTCATGGGGCGAATCAATCTCTCCGAGCGTTACCTATAACTTGCCTTTAATTAAATTCATTTTTTCTGGACAATCTATTTTAGAGATATAAAGTATCATTTAGGGCATAATTGCGCCTTATTTATGCAGT